>JAJTCI010000321.1 GCA_021323155.1 Chitinophagaceae bacterium
GTTTCATAACGTTTATTTAGTATAGAACCGGCAAAGCCATGCCAGAAAAACAGTCGCTCGCCCGTGTTAAAATTGATCATCATGAGCCCTCGGGATTTTAGTAATTCCAAACCACTTACTTCCAGCCTGTTAATCCTTTAACACAGTTTTACGTGGTGTATTGGCCCTCTTTAGAATGATTGTTGGACTACATCCTGCAAAAATGGGCTATGAACAACCTGGGAAAAAATCAACAGCAGAAGTGTCCCGACCCTTCCGGCAGGAAGTGTATTGCGGACGAGCAATTTGAACGAAACGCGGGAGTGAAGATCCATAAGGGGAAAGAGTCCTATGGCGGTGGAAACGGCTTTTATGCCGTCAGGCCCAAAGGCAATGTCCCCAATGTATATGACACACCACGCATCATCTAACCATTAAATCGGGAATTATGAAAAAGACAGCAAGAAACCAGAATATGACGGAACAAAGACTGCGCAATGACGAAACGGTTAACACCAGTTCATTGCCACTCGACCGTAAAAACAAGAAAGAAAGATACAGCGACGCCAATCTCAACCAGCCTGCATCCACAGGAAACAGGCAACGTTACGATGATAATACCGGTACCGTAGAGAATGGCATCGGCTAAGCCGGAGTTCGAAAAGAGAGGTCTTAATATACCGTGCAGTGAGGCGAAAGTCTCACTGTCCTTATTAATACCAGGCCCATTAGCCACGCACGACTTTTAACAAGTAAACTCGTCCATGGCATGGTTTTCAAACATAATATGTGAACATAAAAAGATGTCTATGAAAATAATATCAACGAAGGTCCACGGTGTATTGGACTACCTGATGGGTGTAATGCTCATCGCCTCACCCTGGATATTTGGGTTCGCCTTCAACGGCGCGCAATTATGGATCCCGGTACTGTTGGGTATTACGATGATCGTATATAGCCTGATGACGGAATATGAACTGGGTTTATCAGACAACATCAGCATGCGCACACACTTGGTAATGGATTTTATATCCGGTGCCATCCTCGCCGCCTCGCCGTGGTTATTTGGCTTCGCGGACCAGGTTTACCTGCCACACCTGTTATTGGGTCTCGCAGAAATTGGTGCGGCAGCTCTTACTACCACGGTAGTAGGGCAGCAGGCCATGGGTATGAAGCTTCCGACAACGGAACAACCCAGGTTGAGAAGCCGTACGAGAACAGCGCATGGTTGATTTTAGTCACACGGGCAAACAAAGAGTGGATGCAGTCTGAAACCGCATCCACTTTTTTTATTTCAAAACCTGCCTCTGGTTAATTAGATAACTCGGCGGATATCGCTTCCTGGAGTTTAGTCTCCGCATCGCTGATCCTCAGTTTAGTGAACTGGATATTCTTTCTAACGTTTATGCCCATACATTACACATTGGATCCTATCAATACAAGTTTTATACCCCGTGGTAGTTAGCGGTTTAATTATTTTTCAGGGCAGGCTTTCAACACATTGCGCAAGCTAATTTCCTCTAACACATTCGCCGCGGGAGCGCGAACTTCGGCTTTGCCGGGAAGGTGAGCAAATTTTTCTTCAGTTCTGCCGCTTCACCTTGCCATCCTTTGCGCGCTCATCACAATTGCTTGGCCTTATGTGCCTGCCGTTCTGTAACTTACCGGCCGTTTAAACCAAAAACCTTGCTTCATGAGAATCTTGCTCGCCATCGCAGGCATCGCTATGCTGGCAATTAACCCGCTTTCCGGCTATTCACAGAAAAAGCCGGCCGCGATCGATCCCAAAAAAGAAACTGATGCGCTGTCATCCTCGGTGCTCAACGGGCTCCGTTTCCGCAGCGTGGGTCCCGCCATCACCTCCGGGCGTATCGGCGATATCGCCGTCAACCCCGACAATTTCAATGAATACTATGTAGCCGTGGCCTCCGGCGGTGTCTGGAAAACCACGAATGCCGGACTCACCTTCACGCCCGTATTCGATAAAGAAGGATCTTATTCCATCGGCTGTGTCACTATGGACCCAAGTAACTCCAGCGTGATTTGGGTGGGTAGCGGTGAGAACAACAACCAGCGCAGCGTGGCGTATGGCGACGGTGTTTATAAATCAGAAGACGGTGGTGCCACCTGGAAGAACGTCGGACTGAAAAATTCCGAGCACATCGGACGCATAGTGGTCGACCCCTCTAACTCGGATGTCGTTTACGTTGCGGCCTATGGCCCCGTATGGAGCTCCGGTGGCGACAGGGGCATCTACAAGACCACCGATGGCGGGAAGACCTGGAAGAACATCCTTTCCGTGAGCGAACACACCGGCTTCAACGAGATACACATGGATCCGCGTGATCCGAAAGTACTCTACGCCGCGGCCCACCAGCGCCAGCGGAAAGTATTTACGTATATCGGTGGCGGACCGGAATCCGCTTTATATAAAAGCACAGATGGTGGACAGACCTGGAACAAGATCATGACCGGTATGCCCACCGGTGATGTAGGAAGGATCGGTCTGGCCATTTCACCGGCAAATCCCGATGTGGTATACGCGATCGTAGAAGCTGCCGAAGGTGGTGGAGTCTACCGTAGCAACAACCGTGGTGCCAGCTGGAGTAAGCAGGGCACCTATACCTCTTCCGGCAACTACTACCAGGAGATATTCGCCGATCCAAAGAACGTAGATAAACTCTACGCGATGAATGCTTACATGGTCATCAGCACCGACGGGGGTAAGAATTTTAAGATATTGGGTGAAAAAAGCAAGCACATCGACAACCACGCGATGTGGATCAATCCAACCAACACCGACCATTACATAGTAGGTAGCGATGGCGGTCTCTACGAAACCTGGGACGCCGCGGCCAACTGGCATTTCAAGCCCAACCTGCCAGTCACACAGTTTTATAAAGTAGCGACCGATAATGCCTGGCCT
>JAJTCI010000134.1 GCA_021323155.1 Chitinophagaceae bacterium
GGAAATAATATGCGCTTCGGGTGAGATCTTCAATACGTCGTTGAGGTTATGGTAACCACCACAGCTACCCAGCAACACCACGCGCGCGGAAGGCGCGAGCTGTTCGATCGTATACTTCACATAATAACTGTGACCGCGATGGATCACCACCGTTGGGTTGATATTATTCTGGTACAGGTATTCGTTCAGCGCGGCCTGCGCTTTCGCGTCCAGGTCCTGGTCTTCATCCAGCGGTTTATTCGCATAAATGGTCACCTTGCTTCCTTTTAATGAAACCACTTCGATCCAGTTGGGCTTGTCGATGATCTTCCAGTTGGAGTTGCGGAACTGGCGCATGAAAGACCCGTATACGCCCATGCCATCCTTATCGCCATAGAAATACTGTTGTATCACCACGCGGCCGGATGTATCTTTCAATATAGGCCCGGGCACGAAATGCACCGGTTGAATGCCAAGTGTGGCGGTGATGTCTATTTTATTGGTGGAATCGATCGAAAGGAATATCGTATTCAGGAGGCTGTAAATGTTCCTGGCGCGCTCTGTTCGCGCGGCGGCCTGGTTGGACTGCACCTCGTTCAGGATAAAATTGCGCAGGCTGGTATTCGAAATACTGGCGTAAGAATCCGCAACATCCACCGCGTCTTCCAGTGTGTTGTTCCTGTCAAGACCGGTAACGAAATTGCGCATCAGTTGCGTGGCACTGGCTGAATCCATTTTCTTCAGGAAGTCGTCCAGCGTGTTGTAACCCGCTGCCAGCTTGATCCATTTTTTGAAATGGTCATAATTCACCAGGTGCAGCATGGTATCAGCAGGGCTGCCACTCTTTAACTTCTGGAAGATCCGGCGATAAACGCCCAGGTAGCTACTGGTATATATCTGGTCCGCACCCATCACCGCTACATAATACAGTTCTTCCGGTTGCAGCGACTCGATCTTTTTGAACCGGACATTGTCGGGCGCGTCGTGCAGGCCATTGATCTCGTTCACATAGACCTCGATGGTTTTTTGCTGGAGTTTTTTTGTGAGCGACTCATGCACAAGCAGTGGTTCGTTATTCGCCAGCCTGCCCGCGTAAGAGATCTGCGTTTTCACGAGCAGCTTATAATATTTCTCCTCGTCCTCCATTGCCGCGCCGATCTCATCGAAAGTAAGTTTGCCGCTATAGATGTCATTAAGGAAAGGAAAGTACAGCCTGCCCGTCCGCATGGTGGCCAGGCGCCCGATGATCTTCACCAGTGAATCCTTGCTGTTGAGTATTTTCCGGCTCAGCACGTTACCCGCGCTGGCATAGGTATAGATCTCTTCCTGGTCGCGATGCGCTACTGCAGTGATCACGCTGTCGGCGAATGGCACGTTCGGGTACTTCGTCAGTATCTGCATCAGCTTCGAAGGATTGCGTTGCATGTTCTTCAACACCAGGTGGTCCCTCGATTCCTTGAGCCCTGCGTTCTTTTCGAATGGATACAGCTTTACGATTATCTCACCGATCTCCATTTCGTTGCGGTATACTACCGGGCTGATAGAAGAACCAAAACGTTCCAGTTGCATCGCGTCCTTATAGGCTTTCACCAGTTCAGGGAGTAACTGGCCTTTGATGGATTTCCCACGGAAGCCCGCGTAGAAAGCGTTCAGCATTTCGCTGATACCGCGGAGGTATTTGATCTTATTGGTATTGTCGAGACTGCTATTCAGCTCGATGTCTATCTGCATGTTATCGATGGTGCTGACCAGTTCCGAGGTGAGCTTGTTGTTGGTCTGCTCGTCTTTGGTAGGCGTGAACAATACATCTTGCGATCCGTCGGCGGCGAGGAGGGTGTTTTGTGCCTTATCGATATTATTATGAAATATCTGCCGCATCAGTGGCACGTCCGGCATCTTCCGCTCCTCGGGCTGCGCCATGGTAGTCGCAACCATCAGCATACACACTGACACCAGGCTTAGTCTTCTCATTAATTTGGATTTCATATACAATGTACAAAAATACAACCAAAGCTGCTTTGCAGCCCCTGTAACATTCAATATCATTGCAAGTTCTCATTTGTACTGTTAACAATTACATAATGAGACGCGCCGTTCCGCTGAATAACAGCAAATTAATTTTGCGAAAACAAATTGTTAATGGATAAAGCCCGGAAAGTGCTGATCGCCGATGACGAGCCGGATATTCTCGAGATCGTGAAATACAATCTTTCGGCGGAGGGTTACGAGGTGATCACTGCGAAAGATGGGGCGGAAGCCATTGACAAAGCGAAACAATCGCGCCCCGATCTCATCATCCTGGACGTGATGATGCCGCGAAAGACCGGCGTAGAGGTTTGTGCGCACCTGAGGGCGCAGCCCGCATTCCATGAAACCCTGATCGTCTTCCTGACCGCGCTTAGTGATGAGCCCGCGCACCTGAGAGGCCTGGAAACCGGCGCAGATGATTACATCAGCAAGCCCATCAGCCCGCAACTCCTGGTGAGCCGTGTGAACGCGCTGTTCCGGCGCAGTAAGAAAAGCCAGAAGGTGATTAATGTGGGAGACATGGAGATCGACCCTGAAAAATTCCTGGTGACGATAGCGGGTTCCGAAGTGGTACTTGCCAAAAAAGAATTCGAATTGTTGTACTTACTCGCCGGAAAGCCCGGGCGTGTATTCCTTCGCAACGAGATACTCAGCCAGGTCTGGGGCAACGAGGTGATCGTAGGAGATCGTACGATCGACGTGCACATCCGGAAGATCCGCCAAAAGCTTGGAGTCGATTGCATCACCACCGTCAAGGGGGTGGGGTATAAGTTTGAGTTGTAGATTTGTTTCATAGCGTTCCTGAAAATTCTCCCTGATGTTCAAAGCCAAGAACCTGTCTCCCCGGCAACTGTCACTGGTTACCGCGGTCATTCTCTCCCTGGTGGTGGGAGTTGGTTTCCTGTTGGTGTCGGGTGGCTGGAAAGCCGGGTTGGTGGCCTCTGTCATTTTTTTTGCCGGCAGTTTTTACCTGATCAGTTTCGTGCTCGAATGGTTCATCTACCGGAAGATCAAACTCATCTATAAATTCATTTACCAGACCAAGGCGAGCAAGCGTGAGGAGACCTACTACAAATACATCCTGCCACAAAAAAGCATCGATGAAGTGCGCGAGGATGTGGAGCAGTGGGCGGAGCAACGGAGCGCGGAGATAGAAATGCTTAAAAGCAACGAAGCATACCGGAAGGAGTTCCTGCAGAACCTCGCGCATGAATTCAAGACACCCATCTTCGCGATCCAGGGGTATGTAGACACGTTATTGTCGGGCGCGCTGGAGAACCCGGCCGTGAACCGTAAATTCCTGGAGAGTGCGGCGCGTAATGTAGACCGCATGGTGAACCTGGTGGAGGACCTGGACGAGATCTCGCGTTTGGAAAGCGGCGAGCAACCGTTGTCACAATCTTATTTCGTTATACAGGAGCTGATACACGAGGTGTACGATTCTCTCGCCATCAAGTCTTCGGCGGCGATGGTCACAACGATCATTAAAAAAGGATGCGAACAACCGGTTACCGTGCGTGCCGATAAAGAGAAGATCCGCCAGGTGTTGATCAACCTGGTGGATAATGCCATTAAATATGGAAAAACAGGCGGCACTGTAACGGCCGGTATCTACAAGACCGATGAAGGACATGTGCTGGTGGAGATCAGCGACGATGGCCTTGGGATCGCGGAAGAACATCTCTCCCGCATATTTGAACGTTTTTACCGGACCGACCGTGGAAGGAGCCGTGATAAAGGAGGCACCGGCCTTGGCCTGGCGATTTGCAAACACATAGTGGAAGCACATGGGCAGACCATTCACGTCAGAAGCAAACCGGATGTGGGGACAAGCGTGGGATTCACCCTTGAAGTAAAGTAAAGTCCGGGTACCTGGCTGGATTTCAGCTATGTTACCTAATTATTAATTATTTATTGGAAGGCTTCTTGCAGACTCATCTGTATATTTTTGCGCAAACTCTATAATTATGGGATTAAATACCATCGGCCGTTTCTTCATGCCAAAGAACAGGATATTCTACGATCTATTCGAAGAAGTAGCTGACCGGGTGCTCGAGATGAGTAAGCTGTTAGTGACCCTGGTGAATGAAACGGATTTTGATAAAAGGTCCGCCCATATCGCCCACATCGAAGACCTGGAGCACAAAAATGACGATGGCACCCACCAGATATTTACCGAGTTAGGCAGGAACTTCATCACCCCGTTCGACCGGGAGGATATTCACTCGCTGGCATCGGCGATCGATGATATCGCCGACTACATTTTCGCTTCTTCAAAGAAGATCAATTTTTATAAGGTCAATCCCAACGATACCGGAATCCGGAAACTGGCAGATCTTATCGCCCATGGCGCTGCAGAGATCAAGGTGGCGGTGCACGGCCTGCGAGACATGAAGGACCTCCGCAAAATGACAGAAGCACTGGTGAAAGTAAATAGTATAGAAAACCAGGCGGACGATGTGTTCGATATGAGTATCGATATGCTTTTCCAGACAGAGAACGACGCAAAGGAAGTGATCAAGAAGCGGGAGATCTACCAGGTCATGGAGATCGCAACGGATAAATGTGAAGATGCGGCGAACGTGATCGAATCCATTATCATTAAATACTCGTAGTCTCTTTACATTCCCTAAAGGGACCTGACTGCCTAACTTAACTATTATGTTTACCCTTCTTATCGTTATCATTGCCCTGGCGTTGATATTTGATTACATCAATGGTTTCCATGACGCGGCGAACTCTATCGCGACGATCGTTTCCACCAAGGTGCTCACGCCCTTCCAGGCGGTCTTATGGGCAGCCGTGTTCAACTTCGGCGCTTACTTCATTTCCAAATACCTGATTGGCGAGTTTAAGATTGGTAACACCATCGCCAAATCCGTCAACGAGAATTTTATTACGCTTGAGGTGATATTCGCAGGTTTGATCGCGGCGATCATATGGAACCTGTTCACCTGGAAGCTGGGTATTCCTTCCAGTTCGTCCCATACCTTGCTTGGTGGATTCATCGGTGCGGCGATTGCGCACGCTGGTGCATTCTCTGAGGGTGGTATCGATGTGATCAATTACGCCAAAGTGATCCCTACGCTTCTTTTTATCCTGGGTGCGCCACTGCTTGGCATGTTCATCGCTTTTTTCATCACGATCCTCATCGTTCACATGTTTAAGCGATCGAACCCATACAAAGCGGATACCTGGTTCAAGCGAATGCAGCTCGCCTCCTCGGCGGCGTTTAGCCTGGGACATGGTGGCAACGACGCGCAAAAAATAATGGGTATCATCGGCGCGGCGGTGATCTATTACGAAGTACAGGCGGGTAACCCGTCCTACCTGGCTATTGAATCGAAAGATCGATTCTCGCATTTCGTGCAGGATTACTGGTGGGTGCCTTTCACCAGCTTTCTTGCCATCGGCCTGGGAACATTGAGTGGCGGATGGAAGATCGTGAAGACGATGGGAACCCGCATCACCAAGGTAACACCACTGGAAGGTGTGAGCGCGGAGACCGCGGGCGCGATCACGCTTTACCTCACCGAACACCTGGGAATTCCCGTAAGCACCACCCATACGATCACTGGTTCCATCATTGGCGTAGGCGCCACCAAGAGACTCTCGGCGGTTCGATGGGGTGTTACTGTCAGCCTGCTGTGGGCCTGGCTGCTGACGATCCCGGTATCCGCGATCATGGCTGCCATCGTTTACTATATAATAAGGGCCGTTACCTAACTCCGATCCTTTTCTTTAATTTGCCGCCTCATTATCGCGTATGGCAAAGATCCTGGTGACGGGTGGTTGTGGTTATATCGGTTCGCATACCATCGTTGACCTGATAGAGAATGGTTTTGAAGTGATCTCGGTGGATGATTACAGCCGATCCACCGACTACCTGCTGGACGGCATCTACGCCATCACCGGAAAGAAGGTGAAGAACTACCACGTTGACCTAAAGAACTTCGACGACACCCTCGCCATCTTCCAGGAGAATAATGATATCGCCGGCGTCATCCACTTCGCGGCATACAAAGCCGTAGGTGAATCTGTTGAAGCGCCGTTGTTGTACTACGAAAACAACCTGTTCACGCTGGTCAACCTCCTCAAATGCGTGAAGGAATTCCGCGTACCTTATTTCGTTTTTTCTTCTTCCTGCACGGTATATGGCAATCCTGACGATGTGCCCGTAACAGAACAAAGCCCGATCAAACCAGCGGAATCGCCTTATGGTGCCACCAAGCAGATGGGTGAGCGGATACTGGAAGATTTTGCAGCGCAAAGCGAAACGGCCTGCATCCTGTTGCGTTACTTCAACCCCGTTGGCGCGCATCCTTCGATCCGAATCGGTGAACTGCCCCTGGGCAGGCCGGCGAATCTTGTTCCCGCGATCACACAGACCGCCATCGGTAAACTGCCACAGATGCAGGTCTATGGCAGTGATTATCCCACGCGGGACGGGAGTTGTGTGAGGGACTATATTCATGTTTCCGACATCGCCAGCGCGCATACCCTCGCGGTCCGGTACCTCGCGGAGAAAAAGAATAAGACCAATTGCGACGTGTTCAACCTGGGCACCGGTAATGGTGTCACCGTTTTGGAAGTGATCAAGGCATTTGAAGAAGTGAACAAAGTGAAACTGAATTATG
>JAJTCI010000135.1 GCA_021323155.1 Chitinophagaceae bacterium
CCAGGTGGAACTTGTAGGCATCAGCTTTTCTTATAAACCAACGGAAGGATTTTATATTCCCTGCTTAAGCACGGAAAAGACGCGGCAGGTGCTTGACCAGCTCTTTCCATTGTTCAATGACGCGAAGAAGACCTGGGTGGGGCAGAATATCAAGTATGATATCATCGTGATGAAATGGTATGGCGTGGAGTTGAAAGGAAAATTGTTCGATACGATGCTCGCGCATTACCTTATCGAACCGGAGGGCCGGCGAGGCATGGACCTGCTGAGCGCGCAATACCTGGGTTATGAGCCGATCCCCATCGAAGACCTTATCGGTAAGAAAGGCAAGGGCCAGGGCAGTATGAAAGACGTAGAGCTGGAGAAAATAAAGGAGTACGCGGCGGAGGATGCAGACATTACGCTTCAATTAAAAGAGAAGTTCGTGCCTTTGCTGAAATTCAAGGAAGTGGAAAATGTTTTTGATGAAGTGGAAAATCCGCTGAGCCGCGTGCTGGCTGATATGGAATTCGAAGGCGTAAGGATCGATGTGGGCTTCCTGAACGACTACTCTGCGCTGCTGGACAAAGAGATCAAGCTGGTGGAGCAGAAAGTATTCGATTGCTGCGGATTGAAGTTCAACCTCGGTTCGCCGAAGCAGTTGGGTGAAGTCTTGTTCGAGCATATGAAGCTTGACCCGAAAGCAAAAAAGACAAAGACCGGTCAGTATGCAACAGGCGAAGACGTGCTCACCAAGCTAGCCAACCATCACGAAGTGGCGGGGCATATTCTGGACTACCGCGAATTCACCAAGTTGAAGTCGACCTATGTGGACGCGCTGCCGCTGATGATCAACCCGAAGACCGGCAGGGTGCATACCTGTTACTCGCAAGCGGTGGCCGTTACCGGCCGACTCAGCAGTACGAATCCCAATCTCCAGAACATTCCAATCCGTACTGACCGCGGTAAAGAGATCCGGAAGGCTTTTATCCCGAGAGACCAGGACCATGTGCTGGTGAGTGCAGATTACTCGCAGATCGAATTGCGGATCGTTGCAGCCATCAGCGGTGATCCGAACATGTGTGAGGCGTTCCGGTTAAATAAGGACATTCACACGGCCACGGCTTCAAAAGTGTTTGGTGTTGCCGAGGCGGATGTAACGAAAGAAATGCGCTACAAGGCCAAGAGCGTCAACTTCGGTATCGTATACGGGCAAAGTGCATTTGGATTGTCAGAGAACCTGGGCATCAGCCGCAGTGAAGCAAAAGAGATCATCGATAATTATAAAAAAGAGTTTGCCGGCATATCCCGGTACATGGATGAGACGATCAATTTCGCGCGGGAGAATGGTTATGTGAGCACGCTGAAAGGCAGGAAGCGCTGGCTAAAAGACATCAACTCGGCGAACTTCACAGTGCGCGGCTTCGCGGAGCGAAACGCGATCAACTCGCCCATCCAGGGTACCGCGGCCGATATGATCAAGCTCGCAATGATCAAGGTAGATGCGGTGATCAAAACAAAACGCATGCGTTCGAAGATGGTGCTGCAGGTGCACGACGAACTGGTATTCGATGTGCCGAAAGATGAACTTGAACTGATTCAACCCCTGATCATAGAAAGTATGCAGGGTGCCATGAGTTTACCCAATGACGTACCGGTAATCGCCGAAGTAGGAAGTGGCGCGAATTGGCTGGAGGCGCATTAAAAGTTGCAGGTTACATCCGCCCGATTGTGTCGTTTTCAGGTTTTAAGACGCAGCAGTTGCAATTATTTCATGTCGAGGAAATCGCGTACGATCTTTTCCGCCTCTTCACAAGCTTTAGAGAGATCATCATTAATGACCACGTGTTTGAACTGGTCGGCAAATGAAAGTTCGTAAGCCGCTTTGTTTACGCGCGTTTCAATGCTCTCCGGTGTTTCAGTACCGCGGCTTTGCAGTCTTCTTCGCAATTCTTCCACGGAAGGCGGTTTAATAAACACCGAAAGCGTGTTGATGGGATATTCCTGTTGCACATGAATACCGCCGTGGACGTCGATATCAAGTACCGGTATTCTTCCTTCTTCCCAGATCCGCTCGAGTTCTGATTTGAGCGTTCCATAATACTTTCCCTCGTACACCATCTCCCATTCGATGAACTCGTTATTCTTTATATGATCCTTGAACTGATCCTCCGTGATGAAGTAATAATCCTTCCCGTCTTTTTCCTGTCCGCGTGGCTTACGCGTGGCGGCGGAAATGGAAAATGCGAGTTCGGGAATTTTCTCAAGCAGGTATCGTGTAATAGAGGTCTTACCGGATCCGGAGGGGGCAGTCAGGATGATGATCTTTTTGTATTTCGGCATTCAATGGGCTTAGCGCTGCAAATTAGTACTTATGCAGCCGATAAAAAGCGTTGAGGCAAAAGAGTAAGGAAAAAGGAAGTGCCCGGTGCTGCAGACCATTGAATACCTCAAGGAAAGGACTCTCACCTTCTCTCCGGGCACTAAAAGTTCGGGTATGTCAAAAGCCTGCCACACAAATTTAGCCAAATAGGGTTGTACGAAAGCTGCACGCCATGATTTTTAAGGACGATTTTTTTATACGTCTTCAAAAGATGCTGCAGCACTTAAAAAAAAATTGCCGCTACAATTTGGTTTGGTACATAATTCGTCCTGCGTCAAATAATAACATTTCATTGTTTGGCCGTATTAGGAAAGTTATGCCGGCAGAATGAATTACCCCGGTGCTGCAGACCGTTGCATTGAAAACGTGAAGGCAAAGCCCTTCTCTCCGGGTAACTGCCGGCTTTTTATTTACGGTTGTAGAAAAATTTCTTCATTCTTAGAACAGGCGTTTGATTTCTGCGCCCAGTTCATTTAAACGGACATCGATGTACTGGTAACCCCGGTCGATCTGCTCAATATTTTGTATAGTGCTTTTGCCTTCGGCGCTCATCGCGGCGATCAGCAAAGCGACACCCGCCCTGATGTCGGGGCTGCTCATGGTAATACCGCGCAAAGCTTGTTTTCTGCCCAAGCCGATCACCGTAGCCCGGTGTGGGTCGCAAAGAATGATCTGCGCGCCCATATCGATAAGCTTATCTACAAAGAATAGCCTGCTTTCAAACATTTTCTGGTGTACCAGCACGCTACCGGAAGCCTGGGTAGCCACCACCAGCACAATACTCAACAGGTCAGGAGTGAATCCGGGCCAAGGATGATCATATACCGTGAGGACTCCACCATCGAGGAAGGTCTGGATCTCGTAAACACCCTGCTCAGGAACATGAATGTCATCGCCGGTTATATCGAACTGAATACCGAGCTGCCTGAACTTCTCGGGGATCACGCCCAAATGTTCCACACCGGCGCCCTGGATAGTGATGTCACTTTGTGTCATCGCTGCCAGGCCGATAAAGCTGCCTACTTCGATCATGTCGGGCAACATGGTGTGTTTGGTGCCATGGAGTTTGTCTACACCTTCAATGGTGAGCATGTTACTTCCAATGCCACGGATATCGGCACCCATCTGGTTGAGCATCCTGCACAATTGCTGCAGGTATGGTTCGCATGCCGCATTATAGATGGTTGTGCTGCCCTTCGCAAGCGATGCAGCCATCACGATGTTCGCAGTACCGGTAACCGAAGGTTCATCCAATACGATATGGGCCCCTTTCAGTTCACCGGTAAGTTCCGTGTACCCGCCCGCCTCGTTATGATCCATCGCCGCACCCAGCTTTTGAAACCCGATGATATGCGTGTCAAGTCTTCTTCTCCCGATCTTGTCGCCGCCCGGCTTCGGTATGAATGCTTTTTTAAAACGTGCGAGCATGGGGCCTGCCACCATTACAGAACCTCTTAACCTGCCGCCTTTTTTGCGGAATACTTCGGAGCCGAGGTAATCAATATCCAATGCATCGGCCTGGAAGATGCAGGTGTCGCGTTGCGGGCGCTCTACCTTCACACCCATTTCCTGCAGTAATTCTATCAGCAGGTTTACATCCACGATGTCCGGGATATTCTTAATGGTCACCTTCTCGTCCGTAAGCAATACGGCGGAAATGATCTGGAGCGCCTCGTTCTTTGCGCCCTGCGGAATGATGGTTCCTTTTAGCTTTTTGCCACCCGTGACCTCGAATGATGCCATGAAGATCGATTATTGGTAAGTGAACGCAGGCTTACTTTGGTAAGCACTGGCTGGCGAAATTAGTTGAAATAAAAAAGCATCGATTATTCGATGCTTCTAAATATGCGGGGTAATTTTTCCCTCTTAGAATCGTTTCTTGAAATTCCTGTTGTTGCCGCCGCCGCGTGGGTCTCTGCCTCCCTGGCCTCCTTGTCCACCTTGTCCACCACGGTTGCGGTTGTCGCCGCCTCTTCCCTGTCCGCCACCACGACTATCTCTTCCACCCTGCCCACCTTGTCCGCCACGGTTGCGGTTGTCGCCCCTTCCACCGAAATTTTGCCTCCTGCCTCCTGAAGGTCTTGCTCCATAGGTGTCGCTTTCGAATGGCGCGTTGCGGTGCTTGATGTAAGGTGTATTGCTGAACTCCAATTGACCGCCTGTGATATTGTCGAGTTCGCTCCTGATGGCGTCGTCGTGCACCAGTTCTTTATGCCAGTTACTGTAGGCAAGCTTCATATAATAGGCGATCGCGTGCGCAAAACCCGCTTTCTTCTCCTGGTCTTCTTCTTTCAAGGCTTTATCAATGATGGTCTCCAGGTTCTTACCCAGGTGCGAGTATCTGGGGTAACGCTTGGGATAGCCAATCGGGTCTGGTTTTGCTTTGTAGGTCGCTTTTTCCGGCACCGGGTACGGACTATCCACGTCCAGCTGGAAATCGCTGATGTAGAACAGGTGGTCCCAGAGCTTATGACGAAAATCCTCGACGTTCTTAAGATGCGGGTTCAGGAAACCCATTAATTCGATCACCACGTGCGCCTGTTGCTGCCTCTTTTCCCGGTCCTCGATCGAGAGCAGGTATTCGACCATCCGTTGGATGTGCCTGCCATACTCCCTCATGCTCAGGTGATTTCTTGTAGTATTGTACTCCATTTTCACTTTTCTTGATTAACAAATGTAAGGATTTAGTGGCCTTATCCTGATTTTTCTGCTACAGGGCCCGCGGACCCGTAAACCCGGGAAAAAGGTGCGCAATCCCGCATTTTATTCTCCCGTCTTCTTGTCTAAATTTGATGCATGCAATTCCAGAACCTGCAGGTATTATGGGACCAATTGCCCAAGGCTGCATCCGCACAGTTGAAGCCCATCGAGAAGGAGTACCTGAAAGTTTTATACATATCGTGGGCCATCACTTATGGCATCCTGCTGGCGGTGGCGATCACACTGGTGTTATTGGTGGACGATATCGACCGGGGTGTTTGGTTACCAGTTTCTATCGGGGTGATCCTGGTGGCGGTGATCATTACCTTCATTATCGGTACCGCTTCCTTCCGGAGAAAGGCTTACGCGGTACGCGAAAAGGACATACTGTTCCAGACGGGATGGATATTCCGGAAGTTCCATGTTGTTCCGTTCAACCGTGTACAGCACTGCCTTGTACAGTCGGGCCCCATCGGGCGACGTTATGGTCTTTCCTCGCTGAGTATTTATACCGCTGCATCTAATGCGAGTGATATTTCGATCCGCGGACTGAAACATGAGGACGCGGAAACACTCAAAGCTTATATTCTTCAACAAATTCAACCGTTGCATTGATGTTGAACTGGAGTGAACCACAGAAGCAGTCCAGTGTTGGCATGGTAATATTTGCCGCCAAGACCTTCCGAGAAATGCTGGCCGTGGTGGTCATTACGATAGGATCGCTATCGCGCAAATCACAGCCATTCCATGTGTGGTTGCTGATCGTCGGGTCGATGTTCCTGCTTATTTTTCTAAAGGCTTTTTTAGAGTATTATTTCTTCACTTTTCATATTGCCGAAAACCAGCTGATCATCAAGAAGGGTGTCTTTTCCAAGAAAACGCTGGTGATCCCATTCGGGCGCATTCAAACGGTGCAGTTGCACCAAAGCCTGCTGCATCGCCTCATTAATCATTACCGGATCGCCATTGATACGGCGGGTTCTGAAGAAACCGAAGTATCGATCCACGCTTTGTCATACGCAAAAGCACTCAACCTGAAAGAAGTGCTCACGCAGGAAGCTGCTACGCCGGTTGCGGTTCCCGGCACTGAATCAAGCGTTATAAGGCTGGCACCGAAAGACCTGTTCAAGATGGCGCTTTCCGCCAACCACCTGGAGACTTTCGGGTTGATCATCGCGTTCGTATTGGCGCGATTTGAGGATGTGAAGGACCTGCTCGGCATCAATGCATATGACTGGATGGAATCACACGGTAAGACCGTAACGTTTACAGCGGAGCTGGCAGGCATCATTATTTTTTTCGCGTTGGCATTTTCCATTCTTATATCCGTGCTGCGAATCATACTCCGGTTCAGCGATCTGTCGATACATCTTGGCGAAAAAGGATTCCAGCTGAAACATGGTTTGCTCAGTTCGCAACAGCAATTTATCGGGGCAAGAAAGATCCAGTTCATTCAATGGAATGCGAACTGGATCCGCAGGAAGATCGGCATGTATATGTACCACGTGAAGACGGCGGGCGAAGATGAACTGAAGAAGAAGCAGCGCATTAACATGCCCGTT
>JAJTCI010000136.1 GCA_021323155.1 Chitinophagaceae bacterium
ACACAGATGCACCAGACCCTCTATGTTCCAACCGAAGAAAACGTCTATGTACCCACCTACCCCGAAGTGATCAACCTCTCCGACCGGGATATGCACATCGTAAAAGAAGTGGTGATGAATGTTCAAAGAAGCAGGAATACCATGCTTGCACTGGACACGATGAACAAAATAGAGCAGGTATTGAATATTAAAAGCAAACAGGAGCCGATGCAATTCCTGCTGACCATATTATCTGATTATAATAACCTGGCCTCGAGGTTATAAAAAAAGAGCTGCGGGTGCAGCTCTTTTAATTATCGTATGTTCATAGATTATTGCCTGTTTTCCATCTCGCGGAAGAACTCCTCCGGGTTGTTAATTGCACTAAAACCTACGGTAACGAGCACGATGACCACAAATACAAGATAAAGCGCCGAGATCGATAACCCGATGATCGCGCAGATCCTTCCCGCTTTCACATTGCTGTAAGAAGAAGGTGTCCAGGGAGCCGGGTCCGCGTTATACAGCGCGATTGCCTTGTTACCCAATACCAGCGCAATGATGCCACAGGCCAGGCCTACGATTCCATAGCAAAAGCATCCAACGATTGAGACGATGCCCAATACCAGCACCGCGGTGGCATTAGGAAGGGGTTGTTGTACCTGGAATTGACTTTGATTTTCCATCTTTCAATTAGTTTTGGTTTAGAATTTTATGAAAATAGTTCAATACTATAATCGCAGCACAAATCAATTGAAAATATTTCAGATTTCTGGCACCATTTATAAACCTGTATTTCACATGCAGGAAGGTATATCCCAGTAATATCAGAAGCGGGATGGTAGCCGGGTACAATAGTATGGATTGAATGAACTCCCCTTTGAACAACGCCAGCACGCTGCGCTGGAAGCCGCAACCCGGGCATTCAATATGCAGAAACTTCTTGGAAGGACAAGCCAGCATGTTCCTTTCCAGCCAGGGTAGTATGTCTAGCAAATAGTACATCACGTCGATCAGTAAGCCCGGGCAAATAACACCCTTTGGCTGGAACTATTACCCGTAAGGATACATTTTCCTTCCTCCAATTTATTATTCAATGGTATACAACGTATCGTCGCCTTGGTCAGTTCCTTGATCTTGTCTTCCGTTTCCGGGGTGCCGTCCCAATGCGCGGCGATAAAACCACCCCTCCCGTCCAGAAGTTGCACAAACTCATCCCAGGTATTGGCTTCGTGGGTGTTGTCATCACGGAAGGACTTCGCGCGATTGTAAATATTCAGCTGTATCTCGTCCAGCAGATCCACTACCCGCTCAGCAAGGCCGTCCAGGCTGACGCTCATTTTTTCTTTGGTGTCCCGCCTTGCCACTTCCGCCATGTTGTTTTCCAGGTCGCGCGCGCCCAGCGCAATTCTCACCGGCACCCCTTTCAATTCGTATTCGGCGAATTTCCAGCCCGGCCTGTTGTTATCGTTATCGTCGTATTTAACCGAAACACCCGCCTGCTTCAAACGTTTGACGATCTCCCCGGCCTTGGCATCGATCATCGCCTTCTGCTCGTCGCCCTTGTATATTGGCACGATCACCACCTGTAACGGCGCAATCTTCGGTGGCAGCACTAAACCATCATCATCGCTGTGGGCCATTACCAGCGCACCGATCAGGCGCGTGCTGACTCCCCAGCTCGTCGCCCAAACATAATCGAGCTTATTGTTCTTGTCGCTGAACTTAACGTCAAACGCTTTCGCGAAGTTCTGTCCCAGGAAATGCGAAGTGCCCGCCTGCAACGCTTTGCCGTCCTGCATCAGCGCCTCTATGCAATAAGTATCCTCAGCGCCGGCGAAACGTTCGTTGGGTGTCTTCACACCTTTGATCACCGGGAGGGCCATATAATTCTCCACGAAATCCGCATACACATCCAGCATCTTTTCCGTCTCCGTGATGGCTTCCTCTTTTGTAGCGTGCGCGGTATGGCCTTCCTGCCAGAGGAATTCCGCCGTGCGCAGGAATAACCGGGTACGCATCTCCCATCGCACCACGTTGGCCCACTGGTTGATCAGCAAGGGCAGATCGCGATAGGATTGTATCCAACCTTTGTAGGTGTTCCAGATAATCGCTTCACTGGTGGGTCGCACAACCAGTTCCTCCTCGAGTTTTGCCTCTGGATCAACCATCAGCTTTCCTTTGTTTGCAGGGTCCGCTTTTAAACGGTAATGCGTTACTACAGCGCATTCCTTGGCGAAACCTTCCGCGTTCTTTTCTTCCGCTTCAAACAAGCTCTTGGGAACGAATAAAGGAAAATAGGCATTCACATGCCCGGTGTCCTTGAACATCTTGTCCAACACATCGCGCATGTTCTCCCATAAAGCGTAGCCATAGGGCTTTATCACCATGCATCCACGCACGGCACTGTAATCCGCCAGGCTGCCTTTTAAGACCAGGTCGTTATACCACTGTGAATAGTCCTGCGCCCTTGATGTAATTTCTTTTCCCATGTTTTTTATGTTATCACCTCCCGGCTCGTCTTTCAGCTTTCGTTGTGTCACTCCCTTCCGCGTTCCGCACCTGGCCGGGCTGATTCGAAAATCAAAATTCAGTAGCTCCCGTTGAATCTTCCATTCTTCACTTGTCGGTAGGAGTGTTACAGTCCGTACAAAAAATCGCTAAAACTTATCTTTCCATTAACACTATCGGCCGCTTTAAAACGTTGTACGGCAGATAGTTTGCAGTAATTTGCTAACGCTCCGGAGGCGTCGCAAATGTAGTAACTTCACATTAATAACCTCACAAACCAAACCGTCATGAAAGACAAATTTCTACCCATTTTACTTGCAAGCACCATACTTGTGAGTTGCTCTTCGGTATACCGGTCAGGACAAACACCCGATGACGTATACTACTCCCCCGCAAGAGAGGTTGTAAAAACAGAGGAAAAAGAAGAAGAAAAAGAAAAAGTAGAAGAACCAACAGCCAGGGCCGACGATCAATATCTCAAAATAAAAGTGCGTAACCGTTACCGCTGGGAAGGCATCGATGATTACTCTTACTGGAACGACACCAGGTATAACCATTGTCATTGCCAGTGTAACCCGGGTAGCTATGGCTACGGTTATGGGTACAATTCAAATTACTATTACAACCCTATCCGTTACAACAACTGGAACAGCCCGTATTACCCCATCGTTCGTTATACGAATCCCAAGCTGATCAATGGGTCAACTACCGCTACCAATATAAAAGCCTACGGTAACAATTCATATAACAACAACAACAGCTCCACCAAACCGAAGAACACTTCCACCAGTGCCGGGTCGTTCATCAAACGCGTGCTCACCAGTTCAGGTAGCAGTGTTGATCGCACCGAGCGAACTTTTTCCGGCAGCAACAGCAGCGGCACCTCTACTTCCACAGGCACCAGTAGTTCGGCCGGCGGCAAGAGTGGTGGTTATGGCAGCAGCGGAAGCTCGAGCAGTGGCGGGCGCGGTGGCAGAGGCAATTAAATTTCTTACCAGATTGCAACTAAATAAAGTTCCGTATCCTGGCCTGCGATCCCGGTCGCAGGCAGGGTACGAGGGCTAAACTTTTACCCCAACAACTCTACATAATATGAAACCATATCTACTTTTCGCAATAAGCATGATCACTGCTTGTCTCGTGCAGGCGCAAACGCCGGACGACGCGTTGAGAACAAGCTGGTACGTGCCGAATGGATCTGCCCGGTATATTGCCACGGGCGGTGTGATGGGATCTTTGGGAGGCGACATAACCGCTGCCCACGTAAACCCCGCGGGTCTCGGTTTATTCAAGACCAACGAATTTATCTTCAGCCCCCAGTTCAACCTGAACCGTAATAAATTCAACTTCCGTGGAACGGATACCACCGGCAAAAGAAACGCATTCGCGTATGGAACCAGTGGCTGGGTGTTCGGTATACCACACGCGAAGGGCAGTAAATGGGTCAGCAGCGCTCTTTCGATCTCCGTCAACCAACTTGCCAGTTATAACAATCGCGTTAGCTACAAAGGCTTTAATAACCACAGTTCCTTCTCCGAACAATACCTGGAAGAACTGGTGCGCGACCGCGCTGATACCAATGCGGCCCTGAGTAATTATATTTTCGGCTCTTCACTTGCTTTCCGTACCTGGCTGGTCGATACAAGCAATAACGAGTCGGGTGTTTTCAATGGCTACCAGAGCCTGGTACCAATCGGCACCGGTGTTAACCAGGAAAGAAATGAGGTCACCCGTGGTGGATACCACGAGATCGCTTTGGGCTTTGCCAGCAACATGGATGATAAATTATACCTCGGCGGAAGCCTGACCATACCGTTGGTTTTTTACTCAAGGGAATTGTCGTATAAAGAATCAGACCCCACTGGTAACCCCACCAATGATTTTAATTATTTCGAATTCAAGGAAAAGACAAATTCGTTTGGCATCGGGTTCGGCGGCAAGCTTGGTCTCATATATAAGCCGAAAGAATACTGGCGCCTCGGTGTTGCTGTCCATACGCCACAGCTCATCAATTTCAAGGACAATATCAAGGCGTGGATGACCACCGATACAGAAGGTTATGCCGGTGTTCATTCAGAAAGCAGCGACGCGCTGAATAGTGGCGATGCGGGTGAAAGAACTTATAACCTGCTAACGCCCTGGAAAGCCGTCGCAAGCGCAAGCTATGTATTCAGGGAAGTGTCGAACACCAGAAGGCAGCGTGCATTCATCAGTGCGGACATCGAGTACGTGAATCACCGGGGTGCGCGGTTCTTCACCGCGGATGTTGAAGATGTTGCTGCTACGGATTACTACAAAGCAGTCAACGAGGGCGTGAAAGAGCAATACAAAGGCAATTTCAACTTCCGCGTAGGAGGAGAGCTAAAGCTACACACCTGGATGTTCCGTCTAGGTGGTGCTTATTACGGTAGCCCTTATGCTGAAAAAGAACTCAAAGCCAGCCGCGTACTCGCAACAGGCGGACTGGGTTACCGCAACAAAGGTTACTTCATCGACCTCAGCTATGCCCACAATTTCGTTAAGGATGTAAACTTCCCTTATATGTTAAACGATAAGGCGAATACCTATGCATCGAACACCGGTAGCAAAGGGAATGTCGCGCTCACGATCGGTTTTAAATTCTAGGAGATTTTCAAACGAACATAAATTACAAGGCTGCCATGCGCAGCCTTTTTTTATTGCCGGTTTAACAGAAGCTTAGAGCCGAACGATTAATCCAAACAACGGTAGAGCATTCTCAGGTGTAAGTGATGATAAAACATCATGCTCCAATATCTATGAAACATCTACTACTCCTCATGCTCGCCGTCGCATTGGCGACTACCTCATTCACGCAAAAAATTACCGGTGGCATCAAGGCCGGGATCAGTCGTGCCGGCCTTCGTGGTGATGCCATGAACAACCTCCATGAACTGATCGGTTTTGCAGATGGAATGATCATCCCGAAAGACCGCACGGGTTTCTTCGCGGGCGGTTACGCTTCTATACCACTCAGCGAAACCATCAGTATCGAACCAGGTCTTTACTACACCCAAAGGGGTTATGGACTGAAGGGCTCGCTCGGTTTTAAGGTCCTCAACTTCTTAGGGGTGAACGCGAAGACACAGCTCAACACGCAATACATCGATTTGCCCCTCGTTGTAAAGGCAAACATCGGTGGACTGCAGGTCTTTGCCGGGCCACAGGTGTCTTACCTCACGAAAGCCGAACTGAAGACCACTGCGGGCGCCCTGGGCTTTAATGTGTATGATGACAGGACGAATGCCACTGACCAGTTAAACAGGTGGGATGCGGGTATTACCGGTGGCCTGGGCTACCAGTTCGGCAATGGCCTGAACTTGTCCGTGAGCTACGACCACGGCATGATGAAGGCCGACGCAGGCGAAAGCCTTGAATCCTATAACAAGGCATTTAAGCTCGGCCTCGGTTTTCGTTTCTAGGCAGGTGGTTAAACTGGCGGGCTGAACCGGGAAACTGGCCGTCCGCCATTTCACTTTTCACTTTTGACCTTTCACTAATGAGCCGGGCTATTTCACTTGCATTTTTTCTACCTTTTCCCTTAGCGCTCTAGTGAAGCTCTAGTGAAGCTGTAGTGAATCTCCAGTGAAGCTCTTGTGAGCCAAACCCATATGTACTTCAATGTAACCCGAAAGAACTCCATCCTACCGGGTCAGTGGATACTGGTCCACCCCGCACCTGCTGGCAGCTTGGAGCTAATGTCATTCTCCCTGCATTGCACCTGGTAGCCCGCCTATTTGCTATGGCAGGTTTTTGCAGAGATGGACTGGTGTTATTATAGGGAAATGCCAACATCCTGCAATATTTTCTCCGCAGGTGTATTCGCCGGGAACCACCGGGTGTAAGGATCTTTCTTAAACCAGGTCATCTGCCTTTTGGCATAATGCCGCGTATGCTTTTTGATCTCATCGATCGCCTGCTCAAGTGTGCAGTTGTTATCGAAATGATCGAACAATTCTGTGTACCCTACGGTCTGTAAGGCGTTAAGGTGACGTAGCGGGTAAAGTGATAGCGCTTCTTCAACCAGCCCCGCACGGACCATATCCTCCACCCTGATGTTTATTCGGTCATAGAGTTCATCACGCGG
>JAJTCI010000004.1 GCA_021323155.1 Chitinophagaceae bacterium
AGGAGGACTTTCCGGTGAAGATCAGCACAAAGTGGAACGGCAGATAGCCGATTCTGAATTCGTGAGCGACGCCATGGACGGCCTGCAGCAGGTGCGCGATAAGAAGTCCATCGACCAGTACGTGGAGGAATTGAACAGGCAACTGCACAAGCAGGTAGCTGCAAAAAAGAAAAGAAAACAGAAGCGGAAACTGAAAGAATATCCATGGATCACCATCGCGGTGCTGGTGGTACTCGGGATCTGCCTGCTTACTTACGTGGTGATGCGATACTATCAAAAACACCGGGATGCCGATCCCAAACCATCAACAGCTCTCGAGGTAGTCTCTCCCATAACATCTTAGCACTACCTGTCCGGATTTTTTAGTAATTGATCTTGTCGGACTTCTTGTCCCATTCTTCGAACACTTTGATCGCCTCGTCGCGCCCGATGCATTCTATGGCGATCTTTCGCTGATCAAGCGGAAGTACGAGTTCATCATAGATCAATGAATCGTCGAAGCCGATGTTGGCCGCATCAACGCGGGTATTGGCGTAGAAAACCTTTTTTGGCCGGGCCCAATAGATGGCACCCATGCACATGGGGCATGGTTCACACGAGGTGTAGATCTCGCAATCCTCTAACTGGAAAGTGGCCAGGTTCCGGCACGCATCTCTGATGGCAACGATTTCTGCGTGGGCAGTCGGATCATTGGAAGAAGTGACCTGGTTGTTTCCCTTGCCCACGATCTCGTTACCTTTCACCACAATGCAGCCAAATGGACCGCCGTGGTTGTTCATCATTCCCTTCCGGGACAACTCGATCGCTTCAAGGATAAATTTTCTTTCTCGCTCCATTGCCGGGACTTTAGCCGGCTGCTAATATATTACGTTTTATCTATGGGAGGAAGCAATGCCCCCACTAGTACGACGTTTTTCCAGGTTCGAAGTGATGAGGCAACATCCCTTCCGCCTTCAGGAACCAGATGATCCGGGGTAACAGGTTGCTCCCGGTTGCTTTAAAAGCTTTTATTAAATGTATGGGACTGATGTTAAGAACCCGGGACCAATAAGCCAGGTCTTCGGCTTTGGATATGTTTACGGTGTGCTGGTCGAATTGCATCATTTCCATTTTCGAATATCGGCACAATAAATATGCCCCTGCCATCGGTTTTTTTTGGTTTTTGCAGATAAAACAGGCTTTTTGTTCATTTTCAGACTAAAATGTTGCAATTTTAATTAACACTTTCGCTTTTATCATGACTAACAGCTCAACGGTAAACCATTCGAGTAGCCTGCTCGCGTTTCAGCAGGCTGTTGACCTGAACCTGTTGATGTCAGTGACGGACAAAAACGGGGTATTTAAAAGCGTCAATAAGAACCTCTGCGAAGCGTCGGGATATTCCGAAGCGGAGTTGATCGGTGAAAGCTTCAGGATACTGTCGACAGCCGACGATGATGGTTTTTTTGAAAAGATGTGGCAGTCGCTCCTGACAGCAGGTGGCTGGAAAGGTGAAGCCCGGCATAAAGCGAAAGACGGTTCCATCTTCTGGCTGGACAAGGTGATCGTTCCGATTTGGGACGAAAGTTCCGAAATCCGGGAGTTGCTGTCAATTGGGACCCTTATCACAGACCATAAAGAAGCCGAGTTTGCTTTGCTCAGGAACAAAGAGCGCAGCGACGCCTTATTCAATGCCATTCCCGAAATGATCTCCTTATCCACACCCGAGGGTAAACGATCATACGTGAACCGGATCTTCTGTGATTTCTTCGGGAAGACCGCCGAAGAACTCAAGGACCGGAATTATTCATTCGCTGACGAAAAAAGCATTCGCGAATATATCGACCAGCTTAAAGCACTTACTCCCAATAATCCCAGTATCACAAATCTCCACCTGATTGAGAATGCGCATGGTGAACGTCGCTGGATCCTATGGAGCGAGACTGGCATATTTGATGCCGAAGGAAAGCTTACCGAAATTCTTTCGCTCGGCAAGGATGTTACCCGGATGAAGGAAGCGCAGGAAGAGATCGTGAGCCAGAAGCGCTTTACAGAAGGCATCCTGAACAATATTCCCGCCGATATCGCTGTGTTCGACGACCAGCACCGCTATGTTTTTGTGAACCAGAAAGGTCTAACCAATGAAGGGATGCGCAACTGGCTGATTGGTAAAACTGACTTTGACTATTGCGAACTCAAGAACCTCGATAAAAAGCAGGCCGAGAAGCGGCGCGCTTTTTTCAATAAGGCAGTCACTACCGGGGAGCAGATCGAATGGGTAGATGAGCATGAGACTTCCAATGGGGAGAAGAAATATATACTCCGAAAGTTTTATCCGTATAAAGAAGACGAGCGCATCCGTTACGTCATCGGGTATGGTATCGACGTGACCTCAATTAAGAGGGCCGATGAGCAAAAGGATGAATATATCAAGCAACTTGAGGAGATCGCCTTTACCACTTCGCACAAAGTGCGTCATCCACTCGTTAATATACAGGGTTTGCTGCCTATGCTGGAGGATGAGAGCCTTTCTACTGACGACCGGCGGAAGGTGTTGCAATACATGAAGGATTGCACCATACTTCTTGATGAATTCACCAGGGAACTTTCTAAAAACCTGCTTTATTACAAGCAACAGCTTACCCCACAACGCTGACCGTGCGCATCTTTTAGCCTGCTTCGATTATCTTAGTTCAATGAAGTATATAACACCATCGGTGTCGGTCGCACCGCTTCGGAAAGAGCCTTCTCACCGTAGTGAAATGACCAGCCAGTTACTGAAAGAGGAAATCGCAATGTTGCTCGAATCCAATAAGGACTTCACGCTTGTTCGATGTCTTTACGATGGATATGAAGGCTGGTGTGCCAACAACCAGTTCGTTGAAACGGAAGCCGGAGCGACCGGTACCTGGTCTTCACTCGTATTTAATGAAAGAAATATTAAGGAGAAGGCCAACACCTTTCTCGATACGCCTTATCTCTGGGGTGGCAAAAGCAAATGCGGTATCGATTGCAGCGGGTTCTGCCAGCAGGTATTTAAGATTTTCGGGATCGTGCTGCCACGGGATTCGTACCTGCAGGCCGAACTTGGGGAAGTGGTCGGTTTCTTAGAGGAAGCAAGGTGTGGCGATCTCGCTTTTTTTGATAACGAAGAGGGCCGCATCACCCATGTGGGGATCTTGCTGGGAAACAACGAGATCATTCACTCCTCAGGCAAGGTGCGCATCGACCGGATCGACCACCAGGGGATTATTAACGCGGAGACCGGTGTGAGGACCCACCGGCTCAGGATCATCAAAAGCTATGCGTGACAGGACTGAGACGCCGGGTTACATAATATCGAGCGCCAGCGCAAAATAGGTCACTGCGCCGGGCAGGGCCAACCAGAAGAAAGGTCTTGCTCCAGGAATGGCAAGCATCGCCACCATGATAGCGGTCCACACAAAACACAACATCCAGTATTTCGCGGTTGATTTCTTTTTTACTTCCATCGGTGAAAATTTGCCGCAAATATAAGCTGGCCCCGGTAATAAGGTCAGTTTTTTTGCGTGGTGGTTTCAATACCTGTCGGTCCCCCGGAAGACGAGGGTTTCTTCCGGTCAAGGAAGAGCATCTTCAGCGCTACAAGCATCATTACGATGGCGAAAAAACGCTTTACCTTTTCTTCACTCATTCCCAACGCTATTTTGCTGCCAAAAAAACTGCCTATAACAAAGCCTAAAGCAATTACGGCCACGTATTTGAATTCTACATACCCCTGCTTGTAATAATTATATACTCCCAGGATACCGATCGGGAAAAGCAACAGAGCCAGTGTTGTGCCCTGGGCGCTTTTTTGCGGGAAGGCGAGGAGGTACACTAAAGCCGGCACTATGACGATACCTCCGCCGATGCCTACCATTCCGCTGAGCATGCCGGCCGCGATACCCACCACGACCAGGATAAGGACGGTTGAGATTGTCATTTCCATGTATTTATTTTTCGGCGAAGGTTTCACTGTAGAATTCGATGGCGTCGGAAATGATCTTCAGGGCGGTTGTCTTATCACCAAACTCTTCCACGCTCACCATTTTATTCTCCAGTTTTTTATATTCCTCGAAGAAATGCCTGAGTTCGTCGAAAAAGTGTTTTGGCAATTCTTCCATGTTGTTATAGTGGTTGACACTGGGGTCGTTTGCGGCAACTGCAATGATCTTATCATCCGCATCTCCGCTGTCTACCATTTGCATCACCCCGACCACTTTGGCCTGCATGATCGTTAGGGGTTGAACGGCCAGCGATGTGATCACCAGTATATCCAGCGGGTCTTTGTCACCACCATAGGTGCGGGGGATAAAGCCGTAATTTACCGGGTAGTAAAAAGAGGAGTAGATCACCCTGTCCAGCTTCAGCAGCCCACTAGCCTTGTCGATCTCGTATTTGGCGCGTGAGCCCTGTGATATCTCTATCACTGCATTCACTACTCTTGGCGCCTGCTCGCCGGGTGTGAGGCCATGCCAGGGGTGTAAGACGGTTTGCATCATACCAGTTTGGTTAATTGGATACCTGCAAATGTAGCTGCTAAACCAAGAACAACGCTTAAACTGATATAGAGGGCGGCCATAAGGTATCGTTGCTGCTGCAAGAGCTGCACACACTCCAGGCTGAATGCGGAAAACGTAGTAAAGCCCCCGCACAAGCCGGTTACAAGAAAAAGGCGCCAGTTATCGCCCGGGACCTGTGATTTTAGCCATAGGCCTATAATGATACCTATGGCCAAAGAGCCGGTGGCATTTACCAGCAATGTAGCCAGGGGGAAATGGGATGTACGAATCATGACGCTGCACAAATACCTGAGCATCGAACCCAGCATACCGCCGGCGCCAACGATCAGCAGGTGCTTTAGCATCATAAATTTGGATCAAGTGTATATTTCAGGTCGACCTTCCATTCACCCTGGATGTTGATGACCTTTACTTTCCGCGCGATCCGGTCGTAGGAGCTTTTATAATGTATGACCATTTCTGTCTCACTGAGGTTCTCAGTGTCACCGATCATAATGGACGCATCCTTGTACCCCTCCCTGTCATCCGTGCTTCTTGCACGTAGCTGACGGTGCAGCCGTGAAAGGATCGCGTTATTCTCTTCATCATCGATCATGTATGCCCTGGCTCGCTGGGAATCGCCTTTCAGCAGGGCATCGATAAATTCCCGCGCAGCATCCAGTCCATTTTCCGCTTTTGTATATTTGACGTCGTTGTCATTGCATGCAAAAAGAATGGCGAATACCAGCAGGAATATCAGTCTCTTCATGGCGCTAAGGTAAATGTTCGTCGCGGACAAAAAAAAGAGGCAGCCAACGGCTGCCTCTTTAGATTTTCGGGTTGGAAATTATGGTCGGTTTTCCATTTGTTGCTGATCTTTCTGTTTCTCGCGGTCATAAGCCTTAATTATCGCCTTGACCAGCCTGTGCCTTACTACGTCTTCTTCATCCAGTTCGATATGAGCGATGCCTTCGATGTTACGGAGGATCTTTGTAGCCGTCCATAGGCCACTTCGCTGGTTTTTAGGAAGGTCTACTTGCGTAGGGTCACCGGTGATGATCGCCTTCGCGTTGGCACCAATACGGGTCAGGAACATTTTTATTTGCAGATCGTTCGCATTTTGCGCCTCGTCCAGGATGATGAACGCGTTATCCAGTGTACGGCCCCTCATATACGCAAGAGGAGCGATCTCGATGGTGCGCGTGCTCATGTAATATCCCAGCTTATCGGCCGGGATCATATCGTCCAGGGCATCATATAAAGGCCGCAGGTATGGATCGATCTTTTCTTTCAGGTCCCCGGGCAGAAATCCAAGGCTTTCGCCAGCCTCAACTGCCGGACGCGTTAGAATGATCTTCTTCACTACCTTATTCTTGAGCGCGCGCACCGCTAAGGCCACCGCCGTGTACGTCTTACCGGTACCTGCGGGACCCACCGCAAACACGATATCGTTCTTGTCGACCGCGGTCACCATCTTTTTCTGGTTCGCAGTCCTGGCGCGAACGGTCTTTCCGTTCGGTCCGAAAACGAGAATATCGTTCGGGTTCTTGTCCACAAAAGCGTCAATGGTCTCCGCATCGTCGCCGCCAAGGATCTGTTCGAAATAGTTCTCACTAAGGTGACCGTTTCGCTCCAGGTACTGGATGATGAGGTCTATTTTTTCTTTTGCCGATTCAATTTGTTCTGGAGCACCACTGAGTTTTATTTGTGTGCCGCGGGAAAGGATTTTTAAGAGGGGGAATTTCTTTTTTAACAAGTCTAGTTTTCCGTTATTGACTCCAAAAAATTCTATTGGGTTTACGGTGTCGAGGTTAATGATTGCGTCTGTCAATTCGGTCCGATTTAAATGAACAATCTGGTTTCGAGTCGCTTATTCTATACTTACCAACATCTATTCCAAATTTAATTAATGACAAGCCATAATTCCAACTGATTGTTTTACACAGGTTGTGGATAGATAAATCTTTTTTGGGGTCCGGCGTTCTGGCATGCGGTTCAACATTCGTTATGCTGCTCTTTTGTACATTTTCCGCTTCGCCCCGGAATGACCGTTCAAGATCTCTGCGGGTCTAGCCAGAGGTATTCTGCAAATAATCGAGGGTTTTTTTGACATTTGACCGATTCCGCTTGACTTTTGCGCCATGCATTATGTTTCCGCGGAAGGACTGACCAAAAGCTTTGGGATCACGCCGTTATTCAGTGATATTTCTTTCCACATCAACGAGGGCGACAAGATCGCGCTTATCGCACGCAACGGCGTAGGTAAGTCAACCCTGCTGCGAATATTGGCCGGCCGCGATACCGTTGATGAAGGCAAACTTTGGATCAATAAAGACGTTACGGTCGCGCTTTTTGAGCAGGATCCCGTCTTCGAGGAGAACAAAACCGTACTGCAGAACATCTTTCACATCGAGCATCCCGTGATGAAAGCGATCGCCGATTACGAGGCCGCGGCGGATGCGGAAGATGCAGCAGCGCTCGGCACCGCCATCAACCAAATGGACGACCTCAACGCCTGGCAATTTGAAGCGAAGGTGAAAGAGATACTTGGTAAACTCAATATCCATCACCTCCAGAACAACATGAATGAGTTGAGTGGTGGACAACGCAAAAGAGTGGCGCTGGCAAAAACCCTTATCGACATCGGTTTTGAACACAAGCACACTTTGCTGATGATGGACGAACCGACCAACCACCTTGATGTAGAGATGATCGAATGGCTGGAGCATTACCTGAACCAGGAAAATGTGACACTCCTGCTGGTGACGCACGATCGATACTTTTTAGACGCAGTTTCCGAAGAGATATGGGAGCTTGAGCGCAGCAATATGTTCGTCTACCGGGGAGATTACGAGAATTATGTAGAGAAAAAGGCGGCCAGGATCGAGAGTGAACTTGCCAGCATCGACAAAGCCAAGAACGAATACCGGAAAGAGCTGGAATGGATGCGTAAGCAACCTAAGGCGCGGACAACAAAAAGCAAGGCGCGGCAGGATAATTTTTACGAGGTGGAATCAAGGGCGAAACAGAAGATCGAGGACCAGCAGATGCAATTGCAGATGAAGATGAACCGGCTTGGCGGGAAGATCGTCGAGATGAAAAAAGTAAACAAAAGCTATGGCGAGATAACGATCCTTAAAGGATTCGACTATACCTTCAGCAAGGGCGAAAGAATAGGGATTATCGGGAAGAACGGCGTGGGCAAATCAACGTTTCTCAATATCCTGCAAGGACTCGAGCGTCCTGACTCCGGGAAGGTGAACATCGGCGATACAGTGATATTCGGCAATTTTTCACAGCAAGGTTTGGCGATAAAGGAAGACCTCCGCGTGATCGAATACGTGAAATCGTTTGCTGAAAGTTTCCCACTCGCGAAAGGTGGTAGCCTGAGTGCCGCGCAATTCCTTGAGCTATTCCTGTTCCCGCCGGAGAAACAATTCACCTATCTCAGTTCATTGAGTGGCGGGGAGAAAAAAAGGCTGCAGCTTTTGACGATACTTTTCCGGAATCCGAACTTCCTGATTCTCGATGAACCAACCAACGATCTCGATCTGCCAACCCTGGGCGTGTTGGAGAATTTCCTGAGTGAGTACCAGGGGTGCGTACTCATTGTGTCGCACGACCGTTATTTTATGGACCGGCTCGTGGATCACCTTTTTGTGTTTAAAGGAGAAGGAGAGGTCCAGGATTTCCCAGGAAATTATACGCTGTTCCGCGCCTGGGAAAAAGAGCAGGAGAAAAAGACTTTGGTGGCAGAAAAGCAACAACCTGCTGCCCGGGAAGAGCGATCCGCTATCGTCGAGAAAAAAAAGGTTGGCTTTAAGGAAAAGCGCGAGTTCGAATTGCTGGAGAAAGAGATTGCTTCACTCGAAGCCGAGCGGGCGGCGCTCACCAACCAGTTGTCCGATGCGGAGGCAGGTTACGAAAAGATTGAGACGATTAGCCGGCGGTTAACGCAGATTGAAAACGACTTGTCGAACAAGGAACTGCGTTGGCTGGAACTCTCGGAGATGATGTGATCAAAGCAAAATGTCTGCGAGACGTTGCAAGTCGTCTTCCGTGTGTAGGGCATTCAGGACAATACGGTTGACCTTTACACCTTCTGGGTCGGGGTATGCGAATGAGGAAACGATGATGGCATTCACCTCGAGCTTGCCGGTGTCAAAATTTCGAGGCAAAACAAATATGGGCAATGCCGGGTGTGACACGAAGCGATCCTTAGTGAGGTCACGGAATAAATCAATATTATTTGCCAGTTTCTGGCGCTGTTTCGTATACAATTGTTGTCCTTCCAGGAACGCATATGCAAATGCCGGCGATATACTGGTGCTTGCTGTATAATGCGGCGTATTTCTCAAGATCGAAGTGAGCGACCCGGTGCTACTTACAGCACCACCAGGAAGGCAGAACGCTTTACCCAGTGAATAAGTAAGTACCAGGTGCACCTTTTCGTTACTGTAGCCAGCCGATCCGCTCAAAAGACCGGCCCGGTGTGAATCGTCTACTATACAAATGGTTGGCTTATTTAGATGGTCCAGGAACGACAGGTCATTTACCGACGCGGCGAGGGGGTTGACGGCATCAAGACTAATAACGACAGGAGATGCTGTCTTTAAAGCGTTAATATGAGCGACCACTTTTTCAGTCCAAGTTTCAAAGCTTTGGGCCGACAGATTATTCAATAGATCTATCGCCGGGTGCGTATCGGGCGGTGAAAAGAAATAGGAGTGGCTTTGCTGAAGCGCGCCCATGACACACCTCCCGGCAAGAAACCCGGATGAAAAACAAACCGAATTATCTGTCCCGGTGATCTCCGAAAGCTTAGCCTCGAATTGCTCGAATAGATCGAGTTGCGTGTTAGAGATGCGGGATGAAGGGAAAAGCCAACCGTAACGATCCATTCCTTCTTTTACCAACTCCGCGAATTCGGGAATATAGCCCATGCCGAGGTAAGAATAACCTGAGAAGAATAAATGTTCTTTCCCATCAATCATCGCTGTACGGCCAGGGGTATGGTTGAGTTGGAACATTATCGCTTCTGTTGCATTTGCTCGTTGAATGTTTGGCTGGCACCTTTGGGAATGCTCAGGCTCGTAAAATCTTTATCGCGGATCATTTTCCCGATCTGCACGATTTGCCCAACGTGGTAGGGGTAATGTGCCATTTGCCGGATGATGGCGTCATATACGATCAACGGTTCGGAACGAATATGTATTGTTGCCATAAGGTCTTCGGGTGTAAGGCTCAGCAAGGCGCTGAAGAGGCAATTCCATCCCTCGCTCCAGAAACTCAGTAAATCCTGTTTGCTTGCCTTCATGTCTTCAAATTCTGCATCGCGGTTACGCCAATCTTTCTCGCCATCCTCCGCCAGGAAATTGGTCCAGCGGCTCAGCATATTGCCGTACATGTGCTGGATGATGATCGCGATATTATTACTGTCAGGAGACGGACGGTAATAAAAATCCTTTTCTTCCAGCTGGTCGAAAGTTTTATCTCCCAACGACTTGTAATATTCGAATCGTTTGATGCAATCCTGTAGGAAGGTTTGGTCAAGTTTCATGTTCAACGGGGTTGGTGCGCACTGAAGAGAGTGACACAACGAAGTTAAATAGTAGTGACGAAGTCCCATCCATAAAATTCTGTTCCGGAACCTCCCTGCATAAAAAAATCCCGCAGGTTGTGCGGGATCATTTTTTTATACTACCAGTAACGCGTCTCCATAGCTGAAAAAGCGGTATTTATCTTTTATTGCTTTCTTGTAAGCTTCCATTGCAAGGTCATAACCTGCGAACGCGCAGACCATTATCAGCAAACTCGTCTTTGGTAAATGAAAGTTAGTGACAAGGCTGTCAGCGATGTTGAAATTGTACGGAGGGTGGATAAAGATGTTTGTCCACCCTTCGCTGGGCTTTAGGAGTTTTTGCGCCGTGAAGCTGCTTTCCAGTCCCCGCATGGTGGTGGTGCCAATGGAACAGATACGATTACCCCTTTGCTTCGCCTGGTTGACGATGTTACAAGCCGTTTCGTCGATCTTGTAATATTCAGCATCCATCTTATGCTTGCTAAGGTCTTCCACTTCGATCGGTCGAAAAGTGCCTAGCCCAGTGTGGAGGGTAACTTCTGCAAATCGAACGCCTTTGATCTCGCAGCGCTTTATCAGTTCACGACTGAAATGCAGGCCGGCGGTGGGGGCCGCAACCGCACCTTCGTGCTTTGCGTAAACCGTTTGGTAACGCTCCTTGTCCTCATCATCCGGCTTGCGTTTGATGTATTTCGGCAGCGGGGTCTCGCCCAAGAACTCCAGCATTTGCTTGAAGCTCTCATCATCACCTTCCCAAAGAAAACGGATGGTACGGCCACGGCTGGTGGTATTGTCGATCACCTCAGCGACCAGTTCGTCGTGTTCCCCGAAGTATAACTTGTTTCCCACGCGGATTTTTCTCGCGGGATCAACGATCACATCCCATAAGCGATTCGGCTTATTGAGTTCCCGGAGAAGGAAGACTTCGATCTTGGCACCGGTCTTTTCCTTGCGGCCGTACATGCGCGCGGGGAAAACCTTTGTGTTGTTCACCACGAAAACGTCTTTGTCTTCGTAGTAGTCAAGAATATCGCGAAAGTGTTTGTTTTCTATCTGTCCACTATGACGGTGCACCACCATCATCCGGCTATCTTCTCTTCTTTTCGTAGGATGTTGGGCAATTAAATTTAGGGGTAGGTCGAACTTAAACTGTGATAACTTCATGTGTCTATTAGAGTTTTTAAATAGGCCACATGCATTTCGCCGCCGTCTTACGGGACGGCTAGTGACATGTTTTCGGCATGATCGGAAGCGGGCAAAGGTAATATTTAGTTGTATTTGAAATCCACAGTTTCTTAAAAAGTTGAGACTCAAATGAGAAAGTTTCTCTATCTGATATCCAAAGCCTGATTTTTTTTATGGATTCGGTGCTTTTCTTGATCTTCAGTGCCGATTAAACAATGACAATGAGACGATTTTCTTTTAGCGGATTAATCCCTGTTTTTTGTCTTTTCCTGGCTTTTCAAACCGCCGCCCAGCCACCCAAAAAAGCACCCAAATACAATAGCCTTTTGTGGGAGATTACCGGCAACGGGCTCAAAAAGCCCTCTTACCTGTTCGGGACGATGCACGTCAGTAGCAAACTGGCTTTTCACCTGAGCGATTCTTTCTACCATGCGATCAAAAGTACCGACATGGTAGCCCTTGAGTTGGATCCGAAAACCTGGCAGCCGGAGATGTTCCGCATGCAGGAAGCGGAGAAACAGTTGTCAAACTACTACCGGGATATCCGGACCGGTTATATCAATGAGAACTCGTTCAAGCTGGAACGGTACGAAGAAAATATCGGCAACGCGTTGAGCGACGAACCAACGGTGATAAACAGTTTGCTTTACCGGACGGCACAGCAAAAGGCTGATTTCGAGGAAAATACCTACCTGGACCTGTATATCTACCAAACAGGGCGGAAACTTGGCAAACTTTCCGGGGGCGTCGAGAATTATTTCGAGACGGAAAAGATCATGATGGAAGCCTACCAGGACATGGCAAAGGAAAAAGCCAAGAAACGGAACTATGATTACGATTACGACGAGAGCATTTATGATATCCAAAAAAAGATGCAGGATGCTTACCGTAAGGGAGATCTTGACCTCCTCGATTCCCTGGAAAAGAAAACCCAGACATCCGCTGCTTTCGCAGAAAAGTTCATGTACAAGCGGAACGAGATACACGCATATTCGATCGATACAATCCTGAAGAAGCGTTCTCTGTTCGTTGGAGTAGGTGCCGCACACCTTCCCGGTGAACGTGGTGTGATCGAATTATTGAGAAAGATGGGATATAAGCTGCGCCCGATATTTATGCAAAACAGGGATGCAGCGCAAAAAGATAAGATCGACAAACTACGTGTACCGGTGAAATTCAGCCCCACATCTACGCCAGATGGCTTTGTAAAATTGATGCTGCCCGGGCCACTTTTCAAAAAGGATGAGACAACTACTGACGCAAGCTGGCAATACGCTGATATGGAGAATGGGTCGTATTATATGCTCACCCGCGTGAAAACGCATGCTGCCATCCTGATGGACGATGAAAGCGTTGTGTTGAAGAAGGTTGACAGCATGTTATATGAAAATATTCCCGGTAAGATACTTTCCAAAACCAGCATTGAAAGAAATGGGTACAAGGGATACGACATCACCAATAGGACACGTCGCGGAGACATCCAGCGCTATAACATCTTTGTAACGCCTTTTGAAGTGCTTATCTTCAAAATGAGTGGAAGTGATGACTATGTACAGGGAAAAGAGGCGAGTGATTTCTTCAACTCGATCAGCCTGAAAGAAATTTCGCCCAGGCCCGTCAGCTACGAGCCTTCTTTTGGGAGTTTCAGGTTGAATCTCCCGCACGAACCGATAGCGTCATTGGGAAGGTCGACAAAAGACTTCCTTGACACCTGGCAGTTCGAAGCAGTAGATAAGGCGAATGGCAGTGCATGGCTGGTTGTTAAAAAGACCATTAACAGTTATGGATTTATCGAGGAGGACACGTTTGATCTTTCCCTGGTAGAGGAAAGCCTGAAATCTTCCGAATTCATCGATAAGCAAACCAATCGCACATTGAGCAAGGTGAATGGCCATCCGTCACTGGATATGGAGTACAGTCTAAAGAATGGAGGTACGCTGAATGCCCGTACCGTGATCCGGGGACCGCATCATTACCTCGTTCTGCAGTCTTCCAAAAAGAAGCCATTAGCGAAAGATGTCTTGAACAGCTTCGTGATCACGCCTTTCAATCGCCGGCCGCCGGCACCGTTCATTGATACATTTTACGATTTCCGGGTAACCACTTCATGGCACCCGAAGCTGGATACCGGCCTGCGCAAGATGTACGAGATCGCGTCAAGCGAGGAGTTCCTCGACCAGCTGGAAAGTGCAAGCTATGGTACGAAAGACCGCAGCGCCAGTTTCTACAATGATTCAACAGGAGAAAGCGTTGCAGTGAGCATACATAAATTTCCAAAATATCATCACTCACGGGATACCGCCCGGTTCTTCGAGAATGAGTATGATACCGAACGAATGGAGAAGGATATGGTTTTGCGTTCACGTGAAACACTGCGTCCATCTCCGAACAGCTTTGGATACAAATATGTATTCACGGATACGAATTCCTCCCGCATGCTCATTTACGCCGGCATACTGCAAAACAATCGCTTCTTCAGCATTTCTTCGGCGACTGATACGCTTGCCAAAGGCGACGATATGGTTTCGCAATTCCTGAATAGTTTTGTGCCGGAAGCTAAAGACACCATTTCGCTTTTCCGTTCCAAGCTCGACCAATTCTTTTCAGACCTTAGCAGTAAAGACAGTCTCACCCGAGCAAGAGCTATGCAGGCTGCTTCGAAACTATACTTTGGCCCTGAATCTGTTGGACGGTTTAAACTTATTATCGACAGCCTCCGGTTTTCTGATAAGGATTACTTTGAACTTAAATCCAAGTTCATTTCCGAGTTGGGGTATATCGATGATTCCTGTTGCGTCAAAGAGGTCATCGGCTACCTGAATAACCTATACGAGCGAACGGCAGACACGGCGTATTTCCAGAACCCGATACTGATCTCCCTGGCCAGGTTGAAGACAAAGGAATCGTTCGCTTCGCTGAAAGAGCACCTCATGCAGGACCCGCCCATATTCGAAGACGATTATGGTATGGAAAACCTCTTCGGTTATATGCACGATACATTGTCGCTTTCCAAAATGTTCTTTCCAGACATCCTGCAACTAATGTCGATCGACGATTATAAATCCGAAGTGACATCCCTGTTGCGAACGATGGTGGACAGCGGGTTCTTAAAAGCAAAGGATTATGAACAGTATTTCAGCAACCTTTATTTCGATGCCAAGATAGAATTGAAAAGGCAACAAAGCGCCGACGTATTGCTGGCTAAAAAGCAAAGCCAGAAGGAGCAGGAGGGTGATGATGCGGCAACGAGGAGTTACTATTCCAACAACTCGGACGTTGATAATTACGCGGTTCTATTGATGCCCTTCTATGAGAAGAATACCGCCATCCGGAAATTCTTCGACAAACTGCTTCAATCGAAAGACCTTGACGTGCGAATGAATACAGCGGTGCTGATGTTGCGGAACAATTTCCCGATCCCCGACAGCGTGTTGCTTTCCATTGCGTCGAAGGACCAATATCGCGCTCCCTTACTCCAGCAGTTGGAAGAGGCGAGGAGGGAACAATACTTCCCTGCCATTTACCGGAAACAAGAGGACGTGGCCAGGTCGTTGTTGCTGGGAGATGATGAGTACGAGAAGTTTTATGACATCCAGCTTGTCGGCAACAAGCAGGTGAAGCTTAGAAATACGAGCGGCTATGTTTATTTCTTTAAGTATAAACTGAAGAAGGAAGATGAGTGGAAGATCGGGATCAGCGGCATCCAGCCCGATTCGTTGTCTAAAGTTAGCAGCAACGATATGCTGGTGAGCATGACAGACAAAAAAATAAACGCGGAGACACCCGAAAGCGAGCAATTTGAAAAACAGCTAAAGCGCCTGATTTTTTCGCTGCGCAGAAGCAGTGCCCGTTTTTATCGTGATGGAGGTGGTTATGGCTACGACCGGTTCTATGACGAAGGCCATGGCGACTAAAGTCTGAAGCCCGACGGGATAGAGGCTAGTAACTTTTTTGTATAAGGAGACCGGGGATGCTGGTAGATTTCTTCTGCAGTCCCGGTCTCTTCTATTTTCCCGCTGTTCATCACCACGATGCGATCACTTACATAACGCACTACCGAAAGGTCATGGGAAATGAACAGCAGCGTAAGATCCAGTTCTTTTTTAAGGTCATTCAAGAGGTTTAGCACCTGCGCCTGCACACTTACGTCCAGTGCCGATACGCTCTCGTCGCAAACAATGAACCGCGGGTTCAGTGCCAGTGCACGGGCGATGACAATACGTTGACGCTGTCCACCACTGAATTCATGAGGGTAGCGGTCATAATGTTCCGGTTTAAGCCCCACCTGCTCAAGCAAACCTGTCACACGATTCCTTCTATCACTGCCGTCTCCGCCGATCTTGTGTACTTTCAATGGCTCAGCAATCGCACCGCCAATTGTTTTGCGCGGATTGAGCGAAGAATAAGGGTCCTGGAAGATGATCTGCATCTGTTTTCTTAATTCCCGGAGAACTTTGGGGTCAGCATGGGTGATGTCCGTTCCCTGGAAAGTGAGCCGCCCGGCTGTAGGTTCGATCAACCTCAGGATGGCGCGGCCAAGCGTCGTTTTGCCACAGCCCGATTCGCCCACGAGTCCTAAGGTCTCACCTTTGAATATTTCAAGACTCACGTCATCTACGGCTTTTACATACTGCCGCACTTTGCCCAGGAAACTTTTGGCTGCAGGATAGTACACCCGTAGGGCCTCCACCGATAACAGTTTGTCATCAGTCGAGGTATTACCGGGGGGCCTTAATGATCGTTTGATTTCAGTGGCCTTTTCGGTGATCTCGCCGGTCTGACTCACGTCCATGAAATCACTTACGACTGGTAACTTCTCTCCACGTGGATGCAGCGCGGGACGGCATCCGAGCAAAGCTTTGGTATAAGGATGCTGCGGGGAGTTAAAAATTGCAGGGGCGCTGTTGGACTCAACGATCCTTCCTTTGTACATCACCACAACGCGATCGGCGATCTCGCCTACCACGCCAAGGTCGTGGGTGATGAAGATGACGCCCATTTCATTTTGGATCTGTAGTTCCTTTATCAACTCCAGTATATTCTTCTGAACTGTAACATCGAGCGCGGTTGTGGGTTCGTCACAGATCAGTAACGATGGCTCGCAACTCATGGCCATCGCGATCATCACCCGTTGCTTCTGGCCACCGCTCAGCTGGTGAGGGTATCGTTTCAGTGCACGGTGTGGATCGGGAAGTTTTACTTTTTCGAACAAGTGAATTGTTCGTTCCTTCGCTTCCCGCGTGGAAATTTTCTTATGTGTCAGGATCGCTTCCATCACCTGGCGCCCGCAGGTCATGACAGGGTTGAGAGAAGTCATCGGTTCCTGGAAGATCATAGCGATCTCATTGCCGCGGATGGATTGTAGCATTCCCCGGTCGGCGGAAAGCATATTCACACTTTCATCCTGTATCGAGGCGATGATGGAACCCTGTTTATAACTAACCGGGGGCGATGGAATGAGCCTTAGGATCGAGAGCGCGGTAACCGATTTCCCGGAACCTGATTCACCAACCACGGCCACGATCTCACCCTTATTTACAGTAAAAGATATGTCTTGCAACGCAGTAGTAGCGGAGAGATCAGAAACGAAATCCACATCAAGGTTTTCTATCTGTAGCAGGCTGCTCATAATGTTCTGTCGCTTCTGGTGCGACGCTGGCTTGTGCGATCTGTCGGTCAGGCAAGTAAAGCTAAAGAGAAATCATAAAGCCGGCGGAATAAAAATCAAAAACGGAGGTGTCGGACCGTGAGGCCGTTATTGATGAGCTGTTTTAATGAATCGATACCGATGCGTAAATGTGCTTCCACGAACGAAGCGGTAACCTTCTTATCACTTTCTTCTGTTTTGACACCTTCAGGCACCATGGGAGAATCGCTGACGAGCAGCAGCGCACCAGTGGGTATCTTATTATAAAATCCAACGGTGAAGATGGTAGCTGTTTCCATATCGATAGCGTATGCACGGATCTTGGTAAGATATTCTTTGAACTCTGTATCATGTTCCCAAACCCTGCGGTTGGTGGTGTATACGGTACCGGTCCAGTAATCCACCCCATAGTCTCTTATCGTGGTGGAAATCGCTTTCTGTAATGCAAACGCGGGCATCGCCGGCACCTCTGCGGGGAAGTAATCATTCGAAGTTCCTTCGCCCCGTATCGCCGCGATTGGCAGGATAAGATCACCGATCTTATTTCGCTTTTTAAGCCCGCCGCATTTCCCGAGGAACAACGCTGCTTCAGGGTCAATCGCCGCGAGCAGGTCCATCACCGTTGCCGCGGTAGGACTTCCCATCCCGAAGTTGATGATCGTGATATTTTCCGCCGTGGCGCACTGGAATGGTTTGTCAAGACCAACGATCGGCACATTATTCCATTCGGCGAACATCCTTACATAATTACTGAAATTGGTGAGCAGGATATACTTGCCGAAGTTCTCCAGCTTTTCACCCGTGTAACGCGGGAGCCAGTTGGCTACGATCTCGTCTTTCGTCTTCATAAAAGAATCATTTCAACTGTGTACGAAAAAATAAATTCTGCAAATATAGCACTTACATTTGAGGCATGGTGAAGATAGAGTATCCCGGGCAGGATTTCAGGATGAAGGAAACCGATGGAAAGGAGTTGATCTTCGACGAGATCAGGAAATTATGGGTGCGCCTTACGCCTGAAGAATGGGTACGGCAGAACTTTCTCCAATACCTCACCAAGATCCTGGGATACCCGCCCGCACTCATCGCCGTTGAAACCGAGATCCGCCTTAACGATCTTCGCAAGCGTTGCGATATCGTTGTTTATAGGATTGAGAAGCCCTGGATGATCATCGAGTGCAAGGAAATGAACGTGGCATTAAGCAACCAGGTGATGGAACAGGTGTTGCGGTATAACATGCGACTGGAGGCGGCCTACCTTGTTATTACCAACGGAACCGAAACATACCTCTGGGAATTGTCCGACGGGAATGCCATACCGGTCAACAGCTTTCCGACCTACACTAACGGATAAAAGAAGCTTTTTCATCGGTGATCGGGGTAAACGATCCATTGATCAATTTATAGCTACGCAATCCCAATTTCAATACCTCTCCCTCGTTCATACTTGCCAGGCTAACCAGGTCGGTGTCCCGGAGGTGTAGCGATCCGCGCGTTTGCCGCGCCAGGTTCAGGTAGTCAACATTGACATCATCCTCGTACACGCCGCACAAAATCACGCGCACTGGCCTTGCCAGTTGATGCACCAGCGACTTGTCTTTTATTGGCGCCCAGTTATCGGCGATCATGATAGTAAATGTCCCGGTCGGAAAATCCCTTTCTGCCTGGAGCAGTGCTTCGATATTATTCTCCGGAACATCTCCCCCTAAACCGTTTCGCATTACCGACTTTAGCAAATCCCGTGCATCTTCAAAATTGTTGCAGACCTTGCTATAAACGCCGCCCGTGTGGCCTGCAATTTTCTCGTTGTCGGGTTTTCGGTCACCGTCATTGAAAAAAACGAAGGAGCCGGCACCGTTGCGTTCGATATTTTTCCTTAACCAGATCAATAGCTGCGCAGAGTAGGGATACATACTCCCCGTAACGTCTGCTACTATCGCTGCATTCTTCCAGTTATTTCGTTCAAAGGTTTTGAGGATAGTGGAGTCGCGCAGGGGTTTAGGTTTGTAGCCGGCTTTACCAATACTGTCAATGTCTATCTCCGCGCCCCTTTTCTTTGGACGTCGCGTACTGAACTTCATCACAACCTCGTTAAACCAGTCAACCTTATCTGTGACTATTAGAGTGATGCTGTCGTTCCTCCTGCGCATCAGGCTAATGTAAGCGGTGGCGGAAGAAACATAATAGGTAACCTCATTTGCGCGGATCCGCTTCAGGGAGTCGGTTGCAAGCCAGCCTTGTTTTTTCCATTCAGCCACCATGTCCCGCGGATCGACCACCACGTAGCGCCCTTCCTGGTAAACCGTCACCCACGGAGTAGTTGAAAGTCTCGGCGAACCAGGCATGCCGGGGTCGAGTTCAATACTCTCAACGGGAAATTCTTTTGTGGGCTCGTCTTCCGGTTCCTCGGTCGGGAAGGCTTCTTCCATCAACGCATCGAGCTTTCCGATTTCTTCTTTAATGGTGGCAGGCGATTGCGCCGGCCGGAACTTTATAACGAGGCCATGAAACATATTCGCCGCCGAGGCTTTTGTATTGCCATCGGTTTGCCTGAAAAAGTTGAGTTGCTGGACTATGGTTCTTTTCAGGTAAGGAAATACACGGAACAGCTCGTTAAATCTTTTCTGGTTAAGTGAAGTGAGGGGTGCGTTTGTCGGGTAGTCGGTGCACACCACGTCTATTACCAGGCCACCGGCGGTGCGAAGTGCCGAAGTGTCTCCGTGGATCGAGGAGATATTCCATCGGCCCACCGGCATGCCAAGCACCACCATCTTGTCTTCACCTTTTCTTTCCGCGAATGAATAGTAGGGTATGCGGATGAAGTGTTGTTGGGCTTGGGATTGCAGGACCACCAGCAAACAAACGGGAAGAATAAAATAGCTTTTCATACGCCGTTTATGAAGTTAGACAAAGCATCCATGTGGGCCAAGAATTGGTTGGGCCGTGGTCGGAAGGAAAAAAAAGCCCCGCTTGTGCGGGGCTATATATTAAAGGCATTGCTACTATGGGAAGATGCCCAGTTCTGCATAACTGGTGCCTACCTTATTGATCGCCACTACATAAGCCGCAGTCCTCATATCGGGTATGTCCGGGTTGGATTTCCAAAGGTCCATGATCTCACGGGTAGCGGTGATCATCGTTTCTTCCAAACCGCTGTACACGAGGTCCACCTCGTCCGGGCCGTGTACAATGATCGCTCTCTCTTTACTGCCTACCGTCTTACCGGTCATTGTTTCAACCTGTCCAAGCAACGTATTATTCATATTCTCGGTGAATCGCTTTTCCATTCTACCGTAACGAACGTGGCTCAGGTTCTTTAACCATTCGAAATAGGAAACGGTAACTCCACCCGCGTTAAGGTACATATCCGGTACTACCAGCGTTCCTTTCTGCGCGAAAACGTCGTCAGCCTCAGGCGTCAGTGGCCCGTTGGCCGCTTCGCCGATGATCTTTGCCTTTACGCGCGGAGCATTTTCTCCATTGATCACGTTTTCCAGCGCGGCAGGTATAAGGATATCGCATTCCAGTTCCAAAGCATCGCTGTTCTTTGACAACGCAGTGGAACCCGGGAAGCCAACGATAGACCCCGTCGACTTCCTGAACTGGAACAGGTCTTCTTCATTGATACCTTCCTCGTTAACGATCGCGCCTTCGTATTCAGCGATCGCGATCACTTTAGCACCGGCTTCGCGGAAGAACTTGGCCGAGTGGTAACCAACGTTGCCGAGCCCCTGTACTACGACCCGCTTCCCAGCGATGCCGGTAGACAAGCCCAGCTTATCCATCACATCTTTCATGTCACACACCTCGCGAATGCCATAGAATACACCAAGTCCGGTCGCCTCTGTCCTGCCCCTTACACCACCTTGCGAAACCGGCTTGCCGGTAACACAACCTGCGGCGTCAATCTCTCCCGGCTTCAGTGAAGCATATGTATCCACGATCCAGGCCATTTCTCTTGCACCCGTTCCATAATCTGGCGCGGGCACATCGATGCCGGGACCGATGAAGTTCTTTTTTACAAGCTCTGCGGTATAACGACGCGTGATCTTTTCCAGTTCGTACGGCGCATAGTTCTTGGGATTGATCTTGATCCCACCTTTACCGCCACCGAATGGCACGTTCACGATCGCGCATTTATAAGTCATCAGTGCGGCGAGTGCCATCACCTCATCCTGGTTCACCTCGTCACTAAAGCGGATACCACCTTTGCAAGGTGTTTTATGCTGACTATGCTGCACGCGGTATGCTTCTATCACCTCGATCCTGCCATCGTTCATCTTTACAGGGAAACGCATCTGGTAAACGGCGTTACACGCCTTTATCTGTTCAAGGATTCCCGGGTCCCACTTGGTAAATTTTGCCGCTTTATCAAAGCTTCTTGTAACACTCTGGAAGAAGCTATAGTGTTGTTCTGGCATAGCTTATTGTTTATTATTGTTGTTATTGTTATTTAGTCAAAGTCAAATCAAAACGGTTTCTTTCCAGCGCAAATAAAGTCTATTCTTTACTGTAAAAGCTGACCAACATCAACCCCTTTTCTCCATTTTGGTCATTTTTCTATCCAGGTTCAGCAGGTACAGGAATATTCCTAACACGATCGTCACCACTACTGCCAGTACAACGTATATCTTACCGTCGCTTTCCATGAAATCCCCGGAAGCAGGAACTTTCTCCTGTGCCGGTGCCAGCACTGTGAGCATACACAAGGCGATAACGCTGCCGATTCTTATTAATTTATCCATTCAGCCATTTGTTTTGAAGGGTACGTAAACGAATTCTTAATGTAGTGATCCACACGCTCAATAATGTCCAGCCAATCACTGCCGGCCAGAATACGATCCTCATAGAAGGTGCAAGGTCACGGCCATCGATACCGGGGTTTCCTTCGCTTCCTTGTCCACCGGGGTGCAGTGATTCCGAAACCCGCGGTAGATACCATATCGTTGGTATCAGCATGAAGAAGGCAAAAATATTGTATACCGCCCCGATCCGGGCTTTCTTTTCATCGTCGTTCAGTGATCCACGCAATACGAAGTAGGCGAAATAGATAAGCAGCGCGATCAGGGCACCGTTTTGCTTGGGATCGCCACTCCAGTATGCACCCCACTGGTATTTTGCCCAGATAGCACCAGTAACAAGTCCCAAAACGCCAAATACAATACCCGTCCTGGCGAATTCTACCGAATAGGTATCTGCTTTTGAACCGGGCTTTACCAGGTAAATAACGGCGTAGATCACGGAAACAATAAAGAGTATCTGCATCCCAAACCACATGGGAACATGGAAGAAGAGATTCCTGATGCTGTGTTGCAGCCGGTCGTCAAGGCGCGGGATATCCACCAGGAATCCCATGGTGCAGGTATACATCAGCAGTGCGAAGGCCAGTATTTTCCACCAGGATTGACGCATCATTTCGTGTTGTTTATAAACAGCTTAGAAAGGGTTGCTGTCTAAAAGCGTGGGGGCAAATTTAGGGCATGGCGACTTACAAACTGAAGTTTTTGGCAAAAAACACCGGAATGCGACAGGGCTCAGTCTTTCCACAAAAAAGGGAAGAGGATGATGGCGAGTGCGACCACCATAATATCAAGGGCGACCAGTAACAATACCATCTCTCCGAGCCCTTCCTGTACCACGCTAGAAAACGCAACGACAGAGATCTTCATCAATAGCAGGAGCTGGGGTATGATGATCGGAAAGCCCATGATCGCCATCAACGCGGCCTGTTGCTGGGCCTTGGCGGCGATCGCGGCAAGGAAGGTGAATACCAGGCTCAGGCTGATCCCACCCAAGGTCGCAATCCCGATAAACTTACCCAGGTGTGCAAACGGATTGCCGAGCAGTATAGTGAAAATAAAAAGACTCAGCAGACTCATCACCAGCATGAGCAGCAGGTTGAAGATGAGCTTGGAAATAACAAAGTCACGCGCTCCTGCAATGGAGTAGAAATAAAGCATACGGCCCCGGCTTTCCTGCAAGAAGGCTTTGGCCACAGCGTTCACGCAAACGAACAACTGCACGATCCAAAACAGGCCGTTCCAGACCTCGTTCTCGGGCTGGTTCATGGATGCATACACAATGTAGATGGTAGACGCCACGTACAATATAACACCGTACAGGCTGTATTGCTGGCGTATTTCCAGCAGGATATCTTTCCGGATAAGTGCTATTATTTGTTTGGTATTGCTGATGCGATGTGGTTTGAGATGCAAATTAATACTCCTTGCGGAACAAGTTGCCTTCGTCTTCATAACCCTCATCCACGAGGAGGTCGGTTCCATCGGCAGCCATGGTGGCGAGTTCGTCGCAACGGTTATTGTGTAAGTTATCGGCGTGGCCTTTCACCCATTTGAATTTGATGCGGAAATTCTTTGCAAGTTCATAATAGTGCAACCACAGGTCCTTGTTCTTCTTGCCACCCTTGAAACCCGTAGCGATCCAGTTCTTCAGCCAGCCTTTTTCCACCGCGTTAACAATATACTGGCTATCGGTATAGATCGTGAGCGGGATGTGTTTCTTATTGAGCGCTTCCAGCGCTTTGATCACGCCCATCAGCTCCATGCGATTGTTCGTGGTGAGGCGGTAGCCCGCCGACAGTTCTTTCGCTTTGTCACCCCACATCATAACTACGCCATAGCCACCCGGGCCGGGGTTGCCGCGGCTGGAGCCGTCCGTATAGATGATGAGTGGATGGGATGAAGACATAGGCAGGTTGCAAGTTACAGGTTGCAGGGTTGTTGATCAGTCGACGTTATATTCTCCTTTCAAATACAATCTTCCTTTTCCACTCATCAGTACACGATCGCCCTTCAGTTCGCATATCAATGTTCCGCCCCGCGGTGAAAGTTGTTTAGCGATAAGTTTCGTCTTGTTTAATTCGTTCGCCCAATACGTGGTCGTGATCGTATGCGCCGACCCGGTCACAGGATCTTCATTGATGCCGCTCTGGGGATAGAAACAACGGGAGACAAAATCAACGTCGTTGCTTTTCGCGGTAGCGATAATCCCACGCGAGTTCACTTTAGATAACGTGGGGAAATCCGGAGCCAGCTGTTCGATCGCGTCCTGGTTATCCAGCACCACCATATAATCCCACGCGCCGAAATAAACCCTTGACGATGATACGTTCAATCCTTCTAACAAGCCCACCGGCGGGGGCGTTGGTTCCGGTTTGACAGAAGGGAAATCAAGCGTGATCATCGCGCCATCCCTGCTCACTTTTAGTTCGCCACTCTTACTTTGAAAGCGGATCATATTCTCGTTGTATCCTCTTTCATTGAACAACACGAATGCTGCGGCAAGGGTAGCATGACCGCAAAGGTCAACCTCAACGGTCGGGGTGAACCATCGTAAGTGAAAACTACCGTCTTTATTCGGGACGAAGAACGCGGTCTCGGCCAGGTTGTTCTCCATCGCCAATTGCTGCATAATCTCATCCGGCAGCCATTTCTCCAGGGGACACACCGCTGCGGGGTTGCCGGAAAATAATTTATCGGTAAATGCATCTACCTGGTAGAGGGTCATCAGAGTTAATAATTAATAAGTATGAATTAAGAATGGGTGCCGTTACACCTGGAATACACCGGTCTTGAATTCAGGAATATGTGGGTTATTGTTTGCCGCTTTGATGCCTTCGGATATAACGCTTCTAGTCTCCAGCGGGTCTATGATCGCATCCACCCATAACCTCGCTGCCGCGTAATAAGGCGTTGTTTGTTGTTCGTAGCGTCCCTTGATCTTGTCGAGCAATGCTTTTTCATCCTCCGGCGTCACCTGTTCACCTTTTGCTTTCATGCTTGCCACCTGTATCTGCGCCAGGGTTTTCGCCGCCTGCTCGCCGCCCATTACGGCGATCTTGGCGGAGGGCCATGCATAAATGAAACGGGGATCATAGGCTTTACCACACATCGCGTAATTACCCGCGCCATAACTGTTGCCGGTGATGATGGTGATCTTTGGTACCACCGAGTTGGCAACCGCGTTCACCAGTTTCGCGCCGTCCTTGATGATG
>JAJTCI010000137.1 GCA_021323155.1 Chitinophagaceae bacterium
TACTTTCTTCTTCCCACTGCGCCTTAGCCTTTTCCAGGTCTTCACCCAGGCGCTTTTCTGTATCGCGCAATGAAGCAGCCTCTTCGAACCGCTGGCTCTTCACCACTTTATTCTTTTCCTGCTTGATATCTTCGATCTTCTTTTCCAGGTCGATGATATTCTCAGGGACGTTGATATTCTTCAAATGCACCCTCGCCCCTACTTCATCCAATACGTCAATGGCCTTGTCGGGCAGCAGGCGGTCCGTCATATAGCGGTCGCTCAGCTTCACGCAGGCGTCGATGGCGTCTTCTGAATAAGTTACGTTATGGTAATCTTCGTACTTGCTTTGAATATTGGTGAGTATCTGGATCGTCTCTTCAACGCTTGGCGGATCAACGATCACTTTCTGGAAACGGCGGTCAAGCGCACCGTCTTTCTCGATGTGCATGCGGTACTCGTCAAGCGTGGACGCGCCAATGCACTGGAGTTCTCCCCTTGCAAGGGCCGGCTTGAATATGTTCGACGCGTCAAGTGAACCACTCGCGCCACCGGCACCAACGATCGTGTGTATTTCGTCGATGAACAGGATCACGTCACGGTTCTTCTCCAGCTCGTTCATGATGGCCTTCATCCTTTCCTCGAACTGGCCACGGTATTTTGTACCGGCAACCAAGGCTGCCAGGTCAAGTGATATCACGCGCTTATCAAACAGTACCCTTGAAACTTTTCTCTGCACGATCCGCAGGGCGAGACCTTCCACGATGGCTGTCTTACCAACGCCGGGCTCACCGATCAGGATCGGGTTATTCTTCTTACGACGGGAAAGGATCTGTGAAACCCTTTCGATCTCTTCTTCGCGGCCAACGATCGGGTCCAGCGTACCCATCTCTGCCAGTTTCGTGATGTCCCTGCCAAAATTGTCAAGAACAGGCGTCTTGCTTTTGGCAGCAGACCCGCCTTTACGCTGCGACGAATAGCTTTTCTTTTCTTCATCGAAATCATTGTCGTCGTCTTCGGTGTATTCACTGCGGGTGTCGCTGCTTCTTACCATACCAAGTTCATTTCTGAATACATCATAGTCCACTTCAAACTGGTTGAGTATCTGGGTGGCGATGTTTTCTTTATTTTTTAAGATAGAGAGCATCAGGTGTTCGGTCTCTACGAGCGGGCTCTTCATGGCCTTCGCTTCCAGTACGGTCACACGGATCACTTTCTCTGCCTGTTTGGTCAACGGCAGGCTATTGATATTAGCTATATTCTTCCCGGTCTTATCCTTTACGGCGAGTTCAACTTCTTTGCGGAGTTCGTATAAATCTATGTTCAGTTGTTTGAGCACTTTTATGGCGGTGTTCTCTCCCTCACGAATTAGCCCAAGCAACAGGTGCTCTGTCCCTATAAAGTCATTTCCGAGCCTCAGAGCCTCCTCCCTGCTGAAAGAAATGATCTCCTTAACCTGGGCCGAAAAATTATTATCCATAATTAAATTTAGAGTGGTACAATAATAACGAATATTTTTGGTCTGCTTCATAGTGCAATTATGCACAGGTGTTAATGAATCAATAATGGGTTATGGAGGTCAAATTTGATACCAAGGAAAAATTCACTGTTATTACCCCCAACGAGCCGGAATTAACTGCTAATCTGGCAGAGGAACTGCGTGTCATCTGCGAAGCGCATCTGGAGAAAACACCGAAAAGTGTAGTGTTAAATCTACAGCCGGTAGAATCTATCGATGACGATGCGGCTTCGGGCATAACCAGCCTTCAACAGCATTTCTACGACAACAGCGCTTCCTTCGTGGTCTGCGGCCTGAGCGATTCGGTAGAAAAGAAGTTCGACGATTTAGAACTGCTCGACTACCTCAACTATACACCGTCTGAGAGCGAGGCCTGGGATATCGTGCAGATGGAAGAAGTAGAACGTGAATTACTGGACAGTGACGACATCGAGTTTGAAACGGAGTGATTTTTGCACCAACGAATACAGTATTGTTCAGCGCAGTTCAGGGGTTGGAATTTAACGGACAATTTCACGCAAAGGATATAAGCCGGCAAAGAAGCATCACCTTCGCGTCTCAAACTAACTTTCGCTTCTTTGCCTGAGAAAACATGTTTGGAGTAACGATACTTGGCAATAACTCGGCGATCCCTGCTTTTGACCGTCATCCCACCGCGCAGGTCGTAACCCTGAACGATCAGCTGTTCCTCTTCGACTGCGGCGAGGGTACCCAGATGCAATTCTCTCATTACAAGATCCGGAGAAGCCGCATCAACCACATATTCATTTCGCACCTGCATGGCGACCATTATTTCGGGCTGATGGGCTTGCTCACCAGCTATGGACTGCTCAGCCGGCAGACCGATCTTCATCTTTATGGGCCGGCGCTCCTCAAACCGATCATCGACCTGCAACTCCAGGCGGCAAGCACTACCCTGCCCTACCAACTCCATTTTCACCCGATAGAAAAAGAGGGAATGCTGGTAGACGATAAAAAGTTCACTGTAGAATGTTTCTCTACGCGCCACCGCATCGAATGCTGGGGTTTCATAGTCCGGGAGAAAAAGAAACCGAGGCGCATCAACAAAGCGGAAATAGTAAAGTATGATATCCCGGCGGTTTACTATGAGCGATTGCAGGAAGGCGCCGACTATATTAACAAAGATGGCAGCGTGGTAAAAAACGATTCGGTAACGCTCGCGACCACGCCATCGAAAAGCTACGCGTTCGCTGCAGACACCATCTATGACGAAAGCCTCGCGGAAAAAGTAAAGGGTGTTTCCCTGTTATACCACGAGACCACCTACCTGAAAGACCTGCATGAAAGGGCCGCGCTCCGTTTTCATTCCACCACGGTAGAGGCGGCTGCCATTGCGTTAAAAGCTGGCGTAGGCAACCTGCTGATCGGGCATTTCAGTAGTAAATACGAATTGCTGGATGAGTTCCTGGACGAGGCGCGGTCGGTATTTCCCAATACACAGCTGGCGCTGGAAGGCAGCACCTATACAATCTGATCACTTATTTAATTCACCTGGTTATTTACAGGAAGGCCGTTGATGAATCGGAAGAAGTTCGGGAATTGTTTCCGCCATGCCGGCTCGTTGTGCTGGCCAAGTGGATTGACGACGCTCACCACATTCGCTCCTTTCTTTCCTTCAACGATCGTGACCATTCGTTTCATGTCCGGCACCATCGTAGTACCTTCTTTGGCCCCGGCATAGAAATATACCTTTGGCCGTGTCGTACTCCAGTCCACTTTCTCCACCGCGGAAAATAAGTCGGGGGCGGTCCAGAAAGCCGGCGAGAATACGCCCGCGCTTCCAAATACCTGCGGGTACTTTACCACCGCGTAGAGGCTGATCAGCCCACCCATGCTACTACCCGCGATATGTGTATTCGCGGCGTCTTGCTTAGTGCGGTATTTCTGGTCGATATAAGGCTTGAGCGTGGTTGCCAGGAACTCCAGGTATTTATCACCTTCGCCTTTTCCATATTGTTTATGGTCGTAAGGGTTGTATTCGCTCATGCGTTTGTCGCCGCCATGATCAATACCTACAACGATCATCTCCTTACCTGTCAGTTTCTGCATGGAGTCCATCGCTTCGTCCACTCCCCATTCACCGAAAGGTGCCGTCTGCTCATTGAACAGGTTCTGCCCATCGTGCATATACAATACAGGATAAGTGGTCTTAGCGGTGAGGTAGCCTTTCGGCAGGTACACCCATACCCTTCTTTTACGATCCAGCTGCGGAATATTAAAAGCGGTATCGATGATCTTTACCTGCGGACTTGCAGTATATGGTTTGGGTTTGTCAGGATAATCGTCTTTCCACCCTTCGATCGCGAACTCCACTGTCATATCTCCCTTTACTTCTACGATCCTGTCCGCGATGTCGCGACCATCACCCGTTGTTTCCACTTTGCTCCAGTCGCCGCGGGTGAACTTGAACGCATACATCCCCGCGGGTATATCTTTCAGCAGGATCGAGAGGCGGGTTCCCAACGGTTTCAGTTTAAACATTTCATCCCTCGCCGCCCAATTGTTGAAATTGCCCGCGACGTAAATGGGTTCCGCTGCGCGTTGCGCCACGTTAACGGTGGGTTTCGGCGTGCTGGTGACAACCAGTTTCAACGTGTACTGTGTGTACCCCGCGAAAGTGACCAGGAGAAGCACAAAAAGTAAAAGATGCTTTTTCATAATGGATAATATTTACCGGCCAAGCCGATATAAAGCGCCGCGGAACATTGCTGTTGCCGCGGAGATGGAAAATAAGAACAAAAGGAACAGCGCGGAGCCGGCCATTGAACTTTAACTAAAGTTCGCGAGGAAAGCCTTCACTTTCCTGTGCAAGTCCTCGCTAAGTGGCGTAACGGGCAGCCGCAGGTAATTCTGTATGACGCCCAGTTCCGCTAAGAACGCTTTTACACCCGCGGGGTTATTTTCCGCGAACAGGAGGTCATAACCTTCCAGCATTTTATAGTGGAGCGCCCTGGCCGCGGTGTAATCATTCGCCAGGCAGAGCCTTACCATTTCAGCAAACTGTTTCGGGAAGCAATTGGCGGCCACGCTGATCACTCCATCCATGCCGCAGGCTACCTGGGGTAAAACAAGGTTGTCGTCGCCACTCACCACGAGGAAATCCGTCGGCTTGTCGCGCACGATCTGCATGCACTGCCCAAGATCGCCACTGGCTTCTTTGATACCCGCGATGTTATCGTGCTGCGCCAGGCGTATTGTTGTGGCGGCATTGATATTTCTGCCAGTCCGGCCTGGTACATTATATAATATCAATGGCTTTGGTGACGCGGCAGCCAGCGCCACGTAGTGCTGGTATAGGCCCTCTTGTGACGGCTTGTTATAATAAGGTGACGCACTCAATACCGCGGTCGCTTTATCGAGCGGGAACTTTTCAAGGTCCTTCAACAGTTCCTGCGTATTGTTCCCGCCGATGCCAACGACTACCGGTACCCGCCCGTTCACCTGCTCATAGGTATATTGTAATACGGCCAGCTTTTCTTCCTTACTCAACGTAGGTGTCTCACCGGTGGTGCCCAGGCTCACCACGTACTCCACGCCACCGTCGATAATGAACGCGATCAGTTTACCCAGCGCATCGTAATCTACTTCGCTATTACTCTTAAACGGCGTTACCATCGCCACGCCTGTGCCTTTTAGTGTATCTCTTAGTGACATGATTGGTGAATCGTGAATGGTGAATTGTAAATGATGAATGCCTGCCCGAACATACCTTGGTATGGGCGGGGTGAATTGTGAATGGTGAATGCCTGCTTAGCTGCTACCTAGCCTCCGCCTCTTCTTCCCAGAACCCCATCTTACCGAATTTCTCGATACGGCGGCTGGTGCGGTCACCGGGTGCAATGCCTTGCAGGTCATCGAGTGCCCGGATGATATGGTTCTTCAGGATCTCTGCAGCAGCGTCGTAGTCCCAGTGTGCGCCGCCATCGGGTTCTGGTACGATCTCGTCTACCAGTCCGAAGTTCTTCATATCTGTTGCTGTCAAACGAAGCTGTTCTGCCGCGGTCTCCTTCTTTTCCCAGCTGCGCCACAGGATAGAGCTGCAACTTTCCGGTGAGATCACGGTATACCAGGTGTTCTCCATCATCAGCACTTTGTCGCCCACACCGATTCCCAACGCGCCACCGCTGGCACCTTCGCCGATGATGCAACAAACCACGGGCACTTTCAGCCGCACCATTTCATATATGTTCCTGGCGATCGCTTCACCCTGTCCGCGCTCTTCGGCTTCCAGGCCGGGGTAAGCACCCGGTGTGTCGATCATGGTGACGATGGGTTTATTGAATTTCTCGGCGAGCTTCATTAAGCGAAGCGCTTTGCGGTACCCTTCCGGGTTCGCCATTCCGAAGTTGCGTTGCTGGCGTGTTTTGGTGTTGATCCCTTTCTGCTGGCCGATGAACATGACCGTGCGGCCATTCAATTCGGCAAAGCCGCCTACCATCGCTTTATCGTCCTTCACATTGCGGTCGCCATGCAGTTCCAGGAAATTAGTGGTCATCTTCTGGATGTACTTCAAAGTATACGGGCGGTCAGGATGGCGGCTCAGTTGTACCCGCTGCCAGGGCGTGAGGTGTTCGGTGATCTCTTTGCGTTTCTGGATAATGGAATACTCAAGCTGCTCAATGGTTTGTGCATAGTCGATTTTCGGATTCTTTTCCGCCAGTTTCTTGTTCTGATCGATCTGTTCGTACAAGTCTTTGATCGGCTGCTCAAATTCCAGGAACTGCCTGTTCGGGTATTGCGGCATATCTGAGTTTCAGTTGAATGGGTAAAATTAGTGTTTGCGTTTTTTTAAGAAAACATTTGTTTAGGAAACTGCCTTCCCCTTATCTTTGCCGTCCCGAAAACGAGGGTAACTCTTTGTTTTGGTGGAAGGATCGGTAGTTCAGTTGGTTAGAATGCCGCCCTGTCACGGCGGAGGTCGCGGGTTCGAGTCCCGTCCGGTCCGCAAAGAGTCTCGCAGAAATGCGGGTCTTTTTTGTTTCCTGCCTGGTCAAATAAAAAGCCTTTTCAAGT
>JAJTCI010000138.1 GCA_021323155.1 Chitinophagaceae bacterium
CTTATTCACCCTGAGTATTTCCAATACCTCCGATAAAGTCGTCATTTTTTGAGTGCTATCCATACAGCGTATTTACCTAAGGCATTCAAAACCTGTGCCTGAAGATCAATGCATCAGTTCGTAGTGCTTCAGTTTGTTGTAAAGTGTTTTCCGGTCGATGTTCAGCAGTTCCGCAGCCTTGGATTTATTGAAGTTCACTTTCTGTAGTGCGCTGAGAATGATCTGGTATTCGGCCATGAAGGCCGCTGACCGGAGGTTGCCTTTGAAATCAGTTTTAGGCTCCTTTGGAACCGCATGCAGGCTGAGCCTCGAGGTGCCGCGGCTGAGCTCCGAGGGTATTGCCTTGTTATGGATCACTGGCGCTGTACACAACAGCGCGGCTTTGCGTATCACGTTTCTCATCTCCCGCAAATTACCCGGCCACTCGTATTGAAGGAAGACGTCCATGACTTCCTGGTCAAAACCAGAAATGCTTTTTCCCAGTTCTGCATTGCAATGTTGCAGAAAATGGGATGCGAAAACCGGTATATCTTCTTTTCTTTCTCGTAGTGGCGGTATGATGATGGAGAATTCATTGAACCGGTGATAGAGGTCCTCGCGGAATTTACCATTCAGGTAAGCGGTCTGGAGGTTTTCATTTGAGGCAACAATGATCCGGACATCGATGGGCATTTCCTTATCGCCCCCCACTCTCCTGATCTTTTTCTCCTGGATGGCCCGTAGTAGGGTTGCCTGGATATCATAAGAAAGATTAGCCACTTCGTCCAGGAAGAGCGTACCGCCATTGGCTATCTCGAAATTCCCTTCTTTATCCGTTGCCGCACCAGTAAAGGATCCCTTTACGTAGCCAAACAGTTCACTGGATGCGAGCTCTTTTGAAAGAGTTCCGCAATCAACTGCCACAAAGGGTTTATCCTTCCGGTTACTCAAATCATGGATCGTCCGGGCAATGACTTCTTTCCCGGTGCCACTTTCTCCATACAGCACCACACTAAAGTCAGTAGGTGCCACCAATTCGATCTGGCGATACATCTCTTTCGTGCAATCGCCCACGCCTCTTAAGTACGTTGGCGCGGAAGGAGTTCCTGTACTGAAACTGTAACTTCCGGCGCTGGTTGTTGTATTTCCTTCAAATGTTTTTTTGATAGCCTTGAGGACATCTTCCTGCTTAAGTGGCTTAAGAAGGAAATCGCAGGCGCCCATGCGCATTACGTTCACTGCAGTTTTAATGTCTTCGTACCCGGTAAAAATAATTACCCGGGCACGCTCATTTATCTTCCGGATTTCATTCAGCACTTTGCCGCCTTCGGTATCACCCAGTCGATAATCACATAGCACCAGGTCGAATGTAGCTTCCTTGTATTTTTTCAGTCCTTTTGAGCCTGAATGAGCGAAATCGGTGGTGTAACCCTCTTTAGTGAGCAGGTTGACCAGAAGCGAACACATGTCGGTGTCGTCTTCGATAATGAGGATCCTTTTCATAACAGCATAGGTTTATATCAAAGCCTTATGCCGGTTCAAAACACAAAAACCGTTCCCTGAAATTTTGCTTAAAAGATCAGATTTAGACCGCCGGGCTGGTTTTATGCGGTCTTTTGGCGGGTAAATTGATGTTTAACAGCTAAAATTACGCACCCATGCATTCTGCCGATGCCCCTAAAATCCTGATTGTTGACGATGAAGTTGATATATGCTTCCTCTTAACTAACCTGCTCAAAAAGAAGAATTATCATACACAGTCTGCTTTCGATATCCACCAGGCCAAGCTCGCATTGGCGCATTACACACCGTCCGTTGTCTTCCTTGACAACCACCTGACAGATGGACTGGGAATGTCATTCATCCCCTATATCAAAGAGCATTTTCCTCAAACGAAGATTATTATGATCACTGCATACGATGACAAGGAAAGCAGGCTTGAGGCCTATGAAAAAGGCGTTGACGATTTTGTATCCAAACCCCTTCGCTGGGATATACTCAACTCAGCGATAGAGAAGGTCCTGGGTAAATCCACATTAGTGGAAGGCTGATGTAGAATTTCCTCCACACGACACCACTATATTTCTGTCTCCCATCTGCATCCTGACTTAATTTCGGCTTAATCCTCGCGTCATTGCAAGGTCAGCAGGCAGCTGCCAAACCGCACTTCCCGGCAGACGCGATAATAACCTGACCCGCCGTGTAGACTTACCGCACATCAGCACGCAAGTAATTTTTGCTTGAACCCTTTTTTTGAAACCATACCAAAACTTATTCAATCAACTAATTAGAACAAAAGACGACACGTCTATATGAATATTGCCCGGCTATGCGAAGAATGGTGGACCAAATGATATTGCAGTTTTGTGCTATATCCGAAAATGATGTGTGTAATCGTTCTAAACCAGGTGGTACATAAATTGCATCTGTTCCACCCTAAACGATTGAATATGCAGACCACAATATCCCCGGGACAAAGCATCAGACAGCGGTATGTCGCCCAGAAGTTAAACCTCCTGCTAGATGTTATGCAAGAAAGCAAGCGAGGGTATGAACGAATCGCAACTCAATCAACCGATAAAAATTTCCAGAGAGCGTTAAGCGGCCTTGCAATCGAGTGTGGGCAGTATATTAACGAACTTACCAACCAGATCTGCAGCCTTGGCGCTAAGCCCTCGTTCGAAAAGAACAAAGATCAATACATCTGGAACCAAATATCCACGAACATTAAAAAACAGGATGATATTCTCAATGCCTGCTATGGCAGCGAGCGCATCATCCTAACGGCCTACCGGGAGGTATTGAACGATCCCTCCGTATTACACCCGTTGAGGCAGATGATCACTTACCAGCTTAATGGAATGAAATACGCGTTCGTAAAAGTGAAACTATTAAATACGGCGATCAGCGCCTGATCGATACTTTTTTTTATAAAAAGCTCCGGAGAAATCTTCGGAGCTTTTTTTACGATATGCCTAATGGCATAACAATTGGGCGGCACTTTTAAAACCAACCCATTATGGCAAAATACAGCGAAAAGACCCAGGATCATGTAGAACGCACTATGCGTCGCAGGAAAAAAGGCACGTTGAAAAGCGGGAAAGGTGGTAAAGGCGGTACAGTAAAGAGCCGGAAGCAGGCGATCGCCATCGCGCTTTCCGAAGCAAGAGAAAAAGGGTACAAAGCACCTAAGAAATCGGCAAAGAAATCCGGCGCTAAAAAATCAACAACAAAAAAAGCAGCTAAAAAAAACAGTTCGCCAACTAAGTCAGCGGCTAAAAAAGGGGCAGAAAAGCGTGTCGCAAAAAAGAGTGGTACCCGGCCAGCCAAAAAAGGCGCGAAGAAAAAGAGCGCAGCTCGTAAATAATTACCTGCCTACCGCAAACAAAAAACCCCGCGGAGGCGGGGCTTTTTTATTTTAAACTCACATCAACCTTTAACCTTATCCCTGACGGCCTTTGCCATTTCAAGGTGCCCGCGAAGTTTTGGAAGAGCCTCGGTGGCTAGTGCCTTTATCTCCGCATCCTTTGCGTTGTTCGCAGCATTCTCGAATTTTCGCACGGCGGCCTCGTGTTCGTCTACCATCATAGCGGCATACGCGCGGTCGAATTCCCTGCCGGTCTTCTTAGCATTTGTGATCTTTTCCCGGTCATCCGCGGATAAGGTATCACGCAATGCCACATTTTTCTTAGTGGCAAGCGCTTTCACCTTCCCCCCCATCTCAAAATGATCTTTTACCATCATGCCGGCGAAATTACGGACCTCTGGTGCCTGGCCTTTCGCCTGGGCGACTTTACCAGCTTCCACTTCTTTCAGTCCATCGTAATGGGCTTCATTCAGAAAAGCAGCGTCGCTGTTATTAACGTTGTTGTTATTGGTCTGCCCGGCGCCCAACGAATCTGCACTGCCCGGATCGTCATTTTTAGTAGTGGTGCTACCCTCGTCCGAATTACAACCTATAACCAGTAATCCATTGGCCATTACGATCAATACAATCCAGAAAAATTTCCGCATCGCGATTTTCATTTATGTAATAGACAATTATTTTTCCTCCTCTTCTGTCTCCGCCGCTTCGTCTTCTCCTTCTTCCTCGTCATCATCCCCGCTTCCTTCGGAAAGCGCTTCTTCATTGATGTGACCTTCAGCAATCTGTGTCAACAGTTCGTCTGTTTCCTTTTCCTCGTCGAGTGTCTCCTGGAGCAAGTCAGCTGCTTCGGAGTGGCCCATTGCCCTCGCCAGGGTAACCAGGCTGCCGTAGGTAGCGATCTCGTAATGCTCTGCTTTCTGCGCGCTCACGATAAGTGCACAATCCCTTGTGTATGTATCGTCCTCGGTTTCTTCGATCACCTCGTTGGTCTCCTCGATCAAACCCTGCATAGCGGGGCATTTTTTTGCCTGGGCTTTCTTACCCATCATCTCAAATACCTGCTCCAGACGCTCTACCTGCGTTTCTGTAACCAGGCGATGGTCTTCAAAGGCACTGCGAAGGTCTTCTGACGTAGCGTTCTTTGCCATCTTTGGCAGCGCTTTTACTAAAGCTTTTTCCGCCCAGTAAATGTCTTTAAGAGAGTCCATAAAGAATTCATGAAGCATGGAGCCGGGCATTACTTCTTTTGAAGCGCCGCGATTCCTGGAGGTGGGAGAGCTGCTACCTGCCCTGCCACTGGCAGCGCCTGCCCTGGAGGTCGCACCTGAGCGGGAACCTGTAGCCGCCGAACGGGAAGTTCCGTTACTGCGCGATGAAGTACTACCGGATTTTGATTTTGAAGCGGACTTGGAAGAAGAACTACTCTTCTTTGATGCTGTTCTTGGCATATGAGCTTTATTTTTTGGGTGACATATAAAAAATTAGCTTGGAAGGGGCGAAAAGACTATGCCAATATCCAGAGCACAGCAACAGCAACGTGATGCGCGAAACGGCGTCCAGGTTCATAATTTCCGTGTGGAAGGAAATGCACGGAAAAATTGGTTATGGGGTGACACGCTTACCCCGGTTATATCCCAAGGTTCTTCAGGCATTTAAGTATATCGACTCCTTTCCCAAGGACACCTTTGAAGATATCGCCGATCTTTTCAACACGTTTCGGCAGGGTATGTATGTCGAATTGGGAGGGATGCAGGCCACGCTTCACTTCTTTCCAATGCAAGGGCGCCGACGCCGTAGCGCCAGGCTTCGGACGAAGGCTGTAAGCACAGGCCAAGGTCTGCCCCTGCCTGTTCTGGAGGAAGTCCAGGTACATTTTGTTATCCGCCCGTTTCTTCAGAGAGCGTTCCAGCGTGGTATTATCCGGCATCATATCCTGCACAATCATCACTATGATCTTACAGAAGTCGCGCACCTGGTCGTAGTTATATTTCGCACCCAGCGGAACATAAATATGCAGGCCGCTGGACCCAGAGGTCTTACAAAAGGCCGTTGCTCCTGCTTTATCAAGCACTTCTTTGGTGGCCAGCGCCGCATCTACGACTTCCTCGAAAGTGTTCTTATCGGAAGGGTCGAGATCTATTACCATATAATCAGGGTATTCCAGGGACCCGAGGCGTGAATTCCAGGGATTGATCTCAATACAACCCAGATTATTCAGGTAGAGTAAGGTGGCCTTATCATTACAAATGATGTAGTCGATATCCTTGTCGGCTGACTCGGAATAGAGTTTTACGGATTTCACCCAGTCAGGCGCATGTCCCCCTGCATCTTTCTGGTAAAATCCTTTAGCGGTAATACCGTTGGGTGTCCGATTAAGCGATTCCGGCCGGTCCTTTAGGTAAGGCAGGATATACTTATGCATCACGTTGTAGTAGTTGATCATGTCTCCCTTAGTATATCCTTCCTCTGGCCAGTAAATCTTATTCTGGTTGGATAACTTCAATTCATGCCCATTCAGACGAATGATCCGGGTACCGGTATCTTCGACGTCCTCACCGGTTAATTTGTTTTTTTTTGCCATGGATGCAGCCTTCGGCGCCTTGCCGGCCGTTTTTTTCTTTGTTGTTACTGGCATAGGATCAGCTTTTACCTCCGTTGCTTTTTTGTCAACCCGCAGCCCCTGGAAGACGGGATGACGGAATATTTTTTCGTTGGTCAGTTCGGTGAATTTGATATTGCAAACCAGCACCGGCTTTACCCAGGTTACCGGCATGTTGGTCTTTGTTTTCCCTTTGAAGGGTGAGCGATCCTGGACCAGGGGTTTCAACTTCATCGCCAGGTCGCGCAGGGAGGCGTCGTCGAAACCGGTTCCCGTGTGGCCCGCATACTTCAACTCCTTCCCTTCGTAACGCCCCAATACCAGTGCACCGAAATGCTTTCGGCCACCGCGCGGTGCTGTAAAGCCCGCTATCACCACTTCTTCGGTATTGTGATGTTTGATCTTGAGCCATTCCCCGCTTCTCTTACCGATATGGTATGTACTGTCCTTTCTCTTGGCGATCATACCTTCCATATTCTTTGCAACGATCTGCTCGAAGAATGCCTCGCCATCAGCTTCAACGTGATCACAATAACGGAGCACGTCC
>JAJTCI010000139.1 GCA_021323155.1 Chitinophagaceae bacterium
AATGTCGATTGTCGGCCTTTGTACATCATACAAAGAAACCGAAGATTGATGAAATATCAATTTCGCATCTGCAGTAGCTAAAGTTCAGGGACCCTATTCAACTATTTTACCGATGCTCAAAATACATTAGGTTTGAATAACCAAACTTAACATTTATGAAAAAAGCAATTCCTGCATCTTTTCTTCTGATTATTATCATCCTTTCCTCCTGTGGCGATAAGGTTACCAAAACCTTGTACGGCTCATGGAACCCCATAGCAGAGGCTGATTCAACAGGTGTCTGGAAGCCGGCCATGAATAAAAACTTTCTTCTTAACGTGGAAGGCAAATGCGAAGAGATCAAAGTGACAGCTACCCAGAAAGGTGACCTTGCCAATTCAGATCTTCCGATGGATAGCGCCAGGTGTTACGGAAACAGGGATCAATTGAGCTTTACCGATAACCGTGGTGCTTCAAATTCCTATGATTTAAAACTAGATGCAACAAAAGACACACTGGTCGGAACTGTTTCAATAGCTTATGTTACAGGCAGGGAAACACACCAGATCAAGTTTGCACGAGTTTCCGGAGGAGAATAATCAATTCAGTCATATAATAAAAATGTTCCGTTTTTAAAGCGGAACATTTTTGTTTATGAACAACTGATGTTACTTCATTCCAAAAGCTTTTTTCACTTTAGAAACATAATCCAGTTTCTCCCAGGTGAACAGCTCTACTTTTTTGGTGATGGTCTTGCCATCCGGCGTAGAGAATTTTTTCTCCTCATATCAACCTTGGCGGTACCGTAGGTATTCACGTTAACGGATGTAGGCTGTGCCACACCGATCGCGTAGCTCACCTGCACCAGTACTTCTTCGCAAAGTCCTGCTGCAACGAGGTTCTTGGCGATATGGCGTGTTGCATAAGCTGCTGAACGGTCTACCTTGCTCGGGTCTTTACCGCTGAACGCACCACCACCGTGTGCGCCCTTGCCACCATAGGTATCCACGATGATCTTTCTTCCTGTGAGACCGGTATCGCCATGCGGGCCACCGATCACGAACTTACCGGTCGGGTTGATGTGGTACTTAATGTTATTGTTGAAGAGTTTTGAATACTTCTTGTATTTCGATTTCACGCGTGGGACCAGGATGTTCACCATGTCGTCGTAGATCTTCTTAGCCATCTTTGACTCAGTGTCGAAGTCATCGTGCTGTGTAGAGATCACGATCGCGTCTATTCTTACCGGCTTGTTATTGTCATCGTACTCCAGTGTCACCTGGCTCTTCGCGTCAGGACGCAGGTACTTCACCGCCTTATTCTCCCTTCTCAACGCGGCCAGCTCGATCAGCAGCTTATGCGCGAGGTCGAGTGCCAAAGGCATATAGTCATCTGTTTCGTTGGTCGCGTAACCGAACATCATTCCCTGGTCACCAGCGCCCTGCTCTTCTTTCTTCTTCCTGTCTACGCCCTGGTTGATATCCGACGACTGCTCGTGGATGGCACTGAGTACACCGCAGGAGCTGGCTTCGAACATGTACTCACTCTTGGTATAACCGATCTTACGGATCACGTTACGAGCGATCTCCTGCACGTCTAAATACGCTTTAGATTTCACTTCACCAGCAAGCACCACCTGGCCTGTCGTCACCAGTGTTTCACAAGCCACTTTACTATTGGCATCGAATGCCAGGAAGTTATCGATCAGCGCGTCTGATATCTGGTCGGCTACTTTATCCGGGTGTCCTTCTGATACACTCTCCGAAGTAAACAAATAAGGCATGGGGATCTACAATTTTAGATTTAATGTTTTGGTTTGCAAACCTGGAACGTGGCACTTGAAACAGGCGAGCGATCGTGCACTCACCAATGATAATTCAGGATTCACGCCTAAGCTTTCAGGCCGCAAATATAGCTTGTCAAAGCATACGATGATGGTACTACTAACCGGTGGGTCAAAGTCGTGTATAAATTATGCGTAACCGCATACGGTAGTTGGCGTTAGGGCCGGCCTGCGAGAGGCTGCCTCCACCGACACGCACTCGGCCTATGGCGAGCGGGTTCACTATACCGCTACCCGATATGGGTACCTGCGTAGAGAAGTTCTCGGTGGCATAAACGTAATCGTCGAATGGCGCCCACATCACCAGGTCATAATTGCGGTTCTTACGCGTAGCGATGTTCTGCACATGGCGCGTGAGGTTGAAAATATAACTCACAGTACCTGTACCGTTCACTGTGCGCTTGAAAGGAAAGCCGCCGAAGTCCTGGTAATTATTTACACCCTGTATATTGAAGTCAAGGTCGCCGCCCGGCAGCATGAATCGCCTGAGTGAATCATTGCTATAAGGTGCCAGGAATAATAGTGGAGGTGAGTAAAACTGGTCCATTGTACCAGTGGGAGCATACGGGACCTGCGTGATCACCAGTTCTGCCCGGTGAACGATGCGGTTACTCAATGTATCCAGCCCTGGTATCCGGATCTTCGCATAAGGGGCGTCCGGTCTTGTCTGTAAATAAACGAGGCTATCCTCCGTGGCGGAAAGATGATCTGAGACCTGCGCACCCACAGCGTCACGGATGATCTGGTTAGAGAAGCCCGCCGCCGCGGTAAAGCGGAAGTACGCTACCGTACTCTCTCTCGGACCAGTGGGGAGTTGGTAACTGTAATAGATCGCCAGCTTGGTATTCGTATCCGACATATTCACCAGCATCAGGTTGCTCCCTGAGGGTGACTGGTCCGGCACGATAGCGAAACCAGGGAACTTCTTTTTAAAGAAGGTATCGTTCGTATATGCGCCACCTGGCAGCGAGTCGTCAGTAAATAACTTGTTGCCGAATGTTGGATCTGTTATCCTGATCCGTATCTGGTTACCCAGTACTTTCTCTTTGTTTGGCATTAATCCTCCAGTGTCCACCAGCAGCCTGGCGGGGTTAACAACAGCTGAACCTAAAACGGTTGGCTGACGCTGGAAAACCCGGCGCGTGTCGTATAACTCTGTGCTCTTGAGCGTATCGGAGCTCTGATTTAGCTCGTAAACCTTTAGAGTCTGACTATTGAATGGCGTATCACCCCATACCCCCCTGCAACTAACTACCAGCACGATCGAATCGAGTTGACGTGTGGCCTGCGGGCCGTTAAAAAAGTATTTATAAAAGGTTGGGTGCAATTGCAGGTTGATGATACCCGTGGTCTTACCAAAAAGCGGGTCGTTCCCGATATGTCCTAAAATGAGGTTATCAGAACGCAGCGGTCTTACCCTTGAAGCGGTATCCAGCAGGTTGTGCGTGATGGCATCTAATGAAACGTCAAACGTATTGATATTGTCAACCGGGGGGATCAAACCGGCACCGATATCGGTGCTCTCGATCTTTGTACAGGCGGCTAAAATGCAGATAAATATAGTGAGGAGGAAGGCCGGGCGTAGGTTCACAATTTCCTTTGTTTAGGTTTGGTTTTTACTTGCTCGCAAGGTCGTTATAGAGTTCTAAATACTCTGTTAAATCAGAATCCCAACCCTTGAACGGAATCACTTTCTTACCCCTTACCTTACTGAAATCGTCTACCAGTTTTTTATCTACTTTCTCCGCGCCGAATGTGATCGCGTCGGCATACGTAGCACCCACGCGGAACATGGCCGTATTGTTTGCTTCCTTGGCGGCCTCCAGGTCCTTCTCCTTGATATTGGCGTTGATCATCGCCATCTTCACGAAGTCGTTGCCCAACTTCTCCTTGAAAGTATTCTGCCCGATCGTATAGATCACTTTGCTGTGTGAGAACACCGGCTCTTTCTTGTACGCTGTCTTGATATAAGCGGGGATCAACCCGGTCATCCATCCGCTGCAGTGAATGATATCGGGAGGCCATCCGAACTTCCGCACTGTTTCCAGCGCGCCCTTGCAGAAGAAGATCGTGCGCAGGCCGTTATCGTCATACCAGTTCTCTGCTTCATCATGAAACACGAACTTTCTTTTGAAGAAATCTTCATTGTCCAGGAAATAGACCTGCAGGCGTGCATTGGGCAGCGAGGCTACCTTGATCTGCAGGGGATGGTCTTCGTTGTCTACCGACACGTTGATACCGCTGAGCCGCACCACCTCGTGCAGGCGATGCCTTCTCTCGTTGATCACGCCGAAACGCGGCATGATGCAACGAACTTCCAGCCCGGTGTCGTTACTCTTAATAGCCAACTTATTAACGATCTCTGCAAACTCGGTCATCTCCAGGTAAGGAGACATCTCATTGGCAATAAATAAAATTCTTTTCTTTGACATTATACCGTTTTAATTAGGGCATGCTCCTTCGAAAAAGGCTCGCAAAATTAAAGAAAATAGGCGTAACAGCCCTAAAAAACAAATCTTTGGCACTTTATATACCATCCTGATGATCATTTTCCGGGAAATAGCGCCGCTCCAACAATACCTCGCCCGATTGAAAAAAGAAGGCCACACCCTTGGTTTCGTCCCCACGATGGGAGCGCTCCACGAAGGTCACTTATCACTGGTCCGTGAATCCAAAAGCGTTGCTGGCGTTACCATATGCAGCATTTTTGTCAACCCTACTCAATTCAACGACCCTGCTGATTTCGACAAATACCCCATCACAACGGCGAACGACATTCACCTCCTGGTCCAGGAGCAAACCGATATTCTTTTCCTCCCCGCGGTTGCCGAGATCTACCCCGGGGGGATGTCAACAACGCGGCATTACGACCTCGGCTACCTGGAAACCATTCTCGAAGGCAGCCACCGACCCGGCCATTTCCAGGGCGTCTGCCAGGTAGTGCATCGCCTCCTCGATATCGTGCGACCGCATAAATTACTCCTCGGGCAGAAAGACTACCAGCAATGCATGGTGATAAAAAAGCTGGTAGAACTTCTTCGTATGCCCGTAGAAGTGATCATCGGGAAAACGAAACGCGCGCCCTCCGGTCTCGCGCTCAGCAGCCGGAACCTCCGCCTCTCTGACGACGATAAACAAAAAGCGCTGGCCCTGTACAAAGCGCTTGATCATATGCGCGCAGGGATCCATGCAAGGCCCATCGGTGAATTACAGGAAACGGCAAAGGCCTCTGTACTTGCGGCTGGTTTTGATAAGGTCGATTACATTACGATCGCCAGGGCCGATACCCTGGAACTACTCGACCCTTCAGCAAAATGGGATGGCCATACGCCCGTTGTTGCAGTGGCGGCTGCATTCATTGGCGGGATAAGATTAATCGATAACGTGTTATTGACTTAACAGCAGCTAACTTTGCAGCCATGCAAATCGAAGTGTTGAAATCCAAGATCCACCGGGCGGTGATCACCGAGGCCAACCTGAACTACGTAGGCAGCCTCACACTCGATGAAGACCTGATGGATGCCGGCAACTTCATCGAGAATGAAAAGATACAGGTGGTGAACGTGAACAACGGGGAAAGACTCGAAACCTATATCATCAAAGGCAAACGCGGCAGTGGCATCGTTTGCCTCAATGGTCCGGCGGCAAGGCGGGGCGCCGTGGGCGATATCGTGATCATCATCTCCTATGCTACGATGGATTTTGAGCAGGCCAAAGCATTCAAGCCCTGGATCGTATTTCCAAAACCAGGCAATAAACTATAACCCCGATGAAGCGGATCATCATCCTCATTGTAAAATACCTGCTGGCCTTCAGCATCGCTATTTTCCTGTTGTGGTGGTCGCTTTCAAGCCTCACGGAGAAAGACATCGCCGACATAAGGGAAGCGCTCAAAAAAGCGAACTACTGGCTGATGTTGCCCGTATTCGGTGTGCTTTTAGTCAGCCATATCTTCCGCGCGCTGCGCTGGAGACAACTGATCAGGCCGATGGGTTACGACCCTTCCGTGTTTTACCTTACCTGCGGTGTGCTGATCGGCTACATCGGTAACCAGCTCATACCAAGGGCAGGCGAGGTCCTGAGATGCACCGCTATCAGCAAACCCACCAGGGTGCCACCGGAAAAACTCATTGGTACCATTGTCGCGGAACGGGCCTTCGATATATGCTGCCTCATCCCAATCACTATTGGTGTTTTTTATCACGAGTGGCAGTATATCTCCGTTTACGCGAATGAAATAGGTGATGCCATTCGCTCGGGAATATTCGCTAAGAAAGGAAAAGCATGGATCGGCCTGATCATCATCGCGGTGATCGTGTTGTTCTATCTCTTATACAGGAGATACAAGACGCATAAAGTAGGCGGCTTCCTGGTAAAGGTGTTTAAAGGATTGGCACAGGGACTCACCAGCATCAAGAGTGTAAAGAACAAATGGCTTTTCCTGGCGTATACGATCGGCATATGGGCCGGTTATGCCAGCGCTACCTACCTCGGCTGCAAAGCGCTTGAAGAGACCGCGCACCTCGGCGTTTTCCCTGCGCTGTCAATGCTCATATTCGGAACATTCGGGATCATCGTAGCGCCGGGTGGATTGGGCGCCTACCCGTTCGCGATTGAAAAGACACTCTCGTTCTACGGCATCGCGAAAGGCATCGGGCAGGCCTCCGGCTGGTTGTTATGGATCGCGCAGTTTATCTTCACCGTAGTATTCGGCACAATCGCCTGGGTGGCCGTTAACATCGCAAAGAAAAAAATTGATGAAGAACTCCTCGTTCATAAAAACCAGGATCAAAACGCTGGCTGAATTATTACCCATCGTGCATGGGTTGAAGGCTATGGGTAAGACCGTGGTGTTCACCAACGGCGTGTTCGACCTGTTACACGAAGGACACATCCTTTCCCTTTCGCAGGCCGCCGCCGAGGGCGATTACCTGGTGGTGGCAGTAAATGGCGACGCCAGTGTAAAAAAACTCAAGGGTGATTCAAGACCGGTGAATAACGAGAACAGCAGGGCTTTACTGCTCGCCGCTTTATTGATCGTCGATGCGGTGATCATCTTCCACGAAGACACACCACGGGATCTTGTTGTGCAGTTAATGCCGGATGTAATGGTAAAAGGTGGAGATTATACAGTGGAACAGGTAGCCGGCGCGAAAGA
>JAJTCI010000140.1 GCA_021323155.1 Chitinophagaceae bacterium
CTCCCCGAAACGATCACCTGGCACCAGACCGGTGGTAAGAATGGCGTGCATACGGAACACCTGGGCTTTCTCCTCGCCGAAATGCAGGTGCTGCAAAGAACCTATCCCGGCGCTACGTGGTAAACACGATCACGATAGAAGAAAAAGCAAAAAGGGTCCGGGAGATACTGCAAACGGTGACCGATCCCGAAGTACCCGTGCTCACGATCTTCGACCTGGGCATCGTACGCGACATAAAAATCGGGAACGACCTTATAGAAGTGATCATCACCCCGACCTATTCAGGTTGCCCCGCCATGGACGTCATCAGCATGAACATACGCATCGCGTTACTGCAGGAGGGATTCAATAAAGTAAAGATCACACAGGTGCTCTCGCCCGCGTGGACCACTGAGTGGATGTCTGAAGAAGGCAAGCAAAAACTCAAAGCCTATGGTATCGCGCCACCGCAGTATCAACAGGCGGTTTGCGAACCGGAACTATTCGGCAAGGAAGAAGCGATCCCCTGCCCACGTTGCAATTCATATAATACAAGACTGGTATCGCAGTTCGGATCTACCGCGTGCAAGGCTTTGTATCAATGCAACGACTGCAAAGAGCCCTTCGATTATTTCAAATGTCACTAACTTGCTTTTATGAGTGCAATCTTATTCGAGGTCCGGAACCATGTAGCCGTGATTACGCTGAACCGCCCGGAAAAACTCAACTCCTTCAATCGCGAAATGGCGCTGTCTTTACAGAAAGCGCTGGACGACTGCAACAGCAAAGAAGTAAGGGCGGTGTATATCACCGGTGCGGGCAAGGGCTTCTGCGCCGGGCAGGACCTGGCGGAAGTAGTGGCGGACGATGCGCCTGGCTTCGACCAGATATTATCCGAACACTACAACCCGATCGTCATACGCCTGCGGAACCTGGCGCGCCCGGTTGTTGCCGCTGTAAATGGCGTTGCCGCAGGCGCTGGTGCCAACCTCGCGCTTTGCTGCGATATCGTGGTTGCATCCGAATCGGCTTCATTCATACAGGCGTTCTCTAAGATCGGACTGGTACCCGACACCGCGGGAACTTATTTCCTGCCCAGGCTCGTTGGTATGCAGAAAGCCGCCGCGGTGATGATGCTTGGTGATAAAGTGCCGGCAGCGGAAGCGGAAAGAATGGGAATGATCTATAAAGTATACAACGACCAGGAGTTCGCATCGGCGTCATTCAAACTGGCGGAAACGCTGGCGCAAATGCCCACCAAAGCGCTCGCCTTTATCAAACACATGCTCACCGAATCAGCCGAGCATACCCTGGAGCAACAACTGGAAATGGAGGATGAGTACCAGCAAAAAGCGGCAGGTACAAAAGATTATTCAGAGGGTGTGCTGGCGTTCATGGAAAAACGTGCGCCTAAATTCACGGGAGAATAAAACGTTATGAGCGAACAAGACATATTAGCGGGCAAGGTAGTAAGCCACATGATGGACAAGGACAAGTTCAGCCAATGGCTGGGCATCAACGTCATCGAGGTGCGGGAAGGATACAGCAAGATCAGTATGACCGTACGCAGCGAAATGGTAAATGGCTTTGGTATCGCGCATGGCGGTATCGCTTTCTCCCTCGCCGATTCCGCCCTGGCTTTCGCCTGCAATAACCGCAACAACCTTTCAGTAGCCCTGGATGTCACCATCACTTTTATTAAACCGGTCAACGTCAACGATACCCTCACGGCGGAAGCTACGGAAGTACATAACGGCAAAAGCACCGGCGTATACCTTATCAGCGTCCACAATCAAAAGACCGAACAGGTAGCGCTATTCAAAGGCACCTGCTTCAGAACCGCAAAACCTTTGATATGATATATTCATTCAAAGGATTTATTCCCGTCGTGCACGAGTCGTCATTTATCCATCCACAGGCCGCGGTTACGGGTAACGTGATCATCGGCAAAAACGTGTACATCGGTCCTGGCGCGGCCATTCGTGGCGACTGGGGTGGGATCATCATTGAAGACGGCTGCAACGTGCAGGAGAATTGTACCATCCATATGTTCCCCGCGGTTACCGTCTTACTAAAAGAAGGAGCGCATATCGGCCACGGCGCGGTGATCCACGGCGCCACCATCGGCCGCAATTGCCTGGTGGGCATGAACGCGGTGATCATGGACAACACGGTACTGGAAGACGAATGCATCGTGGGTGCACTCAGCTTCATCAAAGCGGGCGAGCACTTCGAACAACGCAGCCTGGTGGTAGGCAACCCGGCCAAACGGATCAAAGCGGTTAGCGACGAGATGATGGACTGGAAAACCCAGGGCACCGGGCTTTATCAATCCCTCCCCGCCGAAATGTATGCAGGCTGGAAGGAGGTTGAACCCCTGAGGGAAATTCCCGCTGACCGCCCCTCACAGGACACCTTATACAAGACCTGGAACGAGTTCCGGGCGAAACATTAAGATTTCTTTTACGCTAAGCGACGCGCTTTCACGTTTCTGATACCTGTGAAGGCTATTGCACTATCCATATTTCTTCTTTCCTGCAGTTTTTGTTACGCCCAGCGGGCTGACAGCATCGCCGTAAGGCAACCCGTTCAAAGCTTACCAAGAGATGCGGTGAAAGTGTTTCCCAATCCAATGGTGAACGACCTGTATGTAACAGTGAAAATGGAAGGGTTGGTGATCAAAGCGGCCTACCTCTACGACAAAGACGGCAACCGCGCGATCGAACAGAAAGTGACTTCAACGCTCGGCGGACCCATCAAGATATATGTAGGGAACCTCCAGCCAGGCACATACTACCTTGTACTGGAAACAAACAAACAGCCATTCCGTGCGCAGCTGATCAAGCAATGATCACCGTGGATCTTTCCAGACCAGCCGGATGTGCTTTGCGTTCTTATAGAAATCCGTGCATTTACCATCGCCTCCCCCCGTTAGTCCACCCGAAGGCGCACAGATAGAATTACAGGTACCATCCAACAACATGAAGTACTGGTCGCAACAATTTGCAGACACAAGGAAAACCCGTTTCCCGTTATACTCATACTCATTGATCTCAGCCGGCGGATTCCATTTCGCCTGGGACTTGATCTCTTCTATCTTTTTACTGATGCATGCAGGCGTGCCCGCGAGCTTCCTGTTGCAGGACTGCAGCACAGCAATGGAGAACAGCAATATGAACAGTCGCTTCATAATGCAAAGAAAGGGCGAATCCTGTTCAGAACCTCGAAGGGAATGCCGCCCTGCCTTCTCCCTTGCTCCGAATGATAGCAAAGTGCCGGAGCAGGAGCCATAAGACTTATCTTTGCCCACCTTTAATGGAAAAGTCAAACTTCATTGATCACATACGGATCTTTTGTCGCAGCGGCCACGGTGGTGCCGGCGCACGCCACTTTATGCGCAATAAACTCACTGCGAAAGGTGGACCCGACGGAGGCGATGGCGGACGCGGTGGGCATATCATCCTGAGAGGCAACGCCCAGCTCTGGACCCTGCTCCACTTACGCTATCACAAGAACGTCCTGGCCGAGAATGGTGAAGGCGGCAGCAAGAACAATTCCACCGGCAGGGATGGAAAGGACGTGATCATCGAAGTACCCCTTGGTACGATCGCGAAAGACGAGGAGACCGATGCTGTCGAAGCGGAGATCCTCGAAGACGGCCAGGAGATCATCTGGATGAAAGGTGGTCGCGGCGGACTCGGCAACTCCAACTTTGCCACACCCACCAACCAGGTACCCGATCATGCGCAACCCGGCGAGCCCGGCGTGGAAGGCTGGAAGGTGCTGGAGCTAAAAGTGCTTGCCGACGTGGGACTGGTAGGGTTCCCTAACGCGGGTAAATCAACCCTGTTATCGGTGATCACTGCAGCGAAGCCCAAGATCGCCAACTATGCTTTCACCACGCTCACGCCTCAATTAGGTATGGTGGAATACCGTGATGGAAAAAGCTTTTGCATTGCCGACCTCCCGGGTATTATTGAAGGCGCCGCGGAAGGCAAAGGACTGGGCCACCGCTTTCTCAGGCATATCGAAAGAAACTCCGCGTTGCTATTCCTCATCCCGGCGGATAGCGCCGATCATGGGAAAGAATTCGAAGTGCTGCGCAACGAACTGGAGGAATACAACCCCGAGATGCTGCAAAAAGACTTTATCATCGCCATCAGTAAAAGCGATATGCTGGATGATGAATTGAAAGCAGCCATCGAAAAAGAATTGCCGGCCGGCATTCCACATGTGTTCATTTCTTCAGTGGCCAACAAAGGCCTCGCAGAACTCAAAGACCTGCTTTGGCAGGCACTGAATAAAAAACTGTAAAGAGGCATGAGTAAGCCAACACTGCATACACTGCTTTCTCCACGGCTCCTCGATATCTACGATGTTTCCGAGAGCATCGTTGTCATCATCGACGTGTTTCGTGCCACCTCTACCATTGCAACAGCTTTATACAACGGCGCCGCCAAAGTGATCCCGGTGGATACGGTGGAAAAATGTATTGAGCTGGGCAGGAAGACCGGCGGCATCACTGCCGGCGAAAGAGATGGCAAAGTGATCGAAGGACTTGCACATGGCAACTCGCCAGCCGAATATCCTCGCGAATTCGTAGAGGGAAAGACATTGGTCCTGACCACAACAAATGGAACCCGCTTACTGCACATGGCCTTGCTCAACGGCGCCGCCGAAGTGATCACGGGGTCCTTCCCCAACCTCAGCGCGGTTTGCGACCACTTACTTAAAGTGAACAAGAACGTGATACTTGGGTGCAGCGCCTGGAAAGACCGCTTCAATATCGAAGACACCTTGTTTGCCGGCGCGGTGATCAACCGTGTCAAGGACGCCTTCACCATTCATTGCGACAGCAGCCTGATGGCGGAAGAAATGTACAACCTCCACAAAAACGACCTCAAACAATTCGTCCGCAGTACTACGCACTGGCACAGGCTGGCAAAATTCGGGTTAGAGAAGGACCTGGAATACTGTGTGAGCCAGGACGTGGCCAACGTGTTGCCAATCTATAGTAATGGTGACCTGGTGGCGGGTTGACCTTCCAACGTTGGCTACCAACAGCTTAATCTCCATTACTAGGATTTACCGTACTACGCGCTCCCGGCAAAGCAAAACGTATGGGAACTTCCTGCTCACTTCAACGATCCTTTTCATTTGCTGGACTGGAATAAATCCCATTACTTTTGCAGATTGCCCTTTTCTGAACGGCCTAACCTTGGAATTTGGGATTTGTTAATTGGAATTTTCTTTTTGAATGGCATTACCACACCTGATCAAGTATATCTACAACAACGGGACGGATGAAGTGATCCGCCGGGGAAAAAAGATACATGCAATAGGAAATGTTGAACTGGTGGAATACGACGACCTCACCGGCTCGGTGATTTTCCGCGTAAAGGACGACAGCTATTCCACTTACTATAAAGTATACGTCAGCAAATTCAAAGACCAGAAAGACGTTTCGATCCGTTGCGGTTGCCCTTACAACCTCGGCGAGATCTGCCGCCACGAAGCAGCTGCCCTCTTCCACCTGCAGGATATGGTGGACCGCAACATGCTGGGGGAAAAAGAGGTGCAATATGACCAGCGCCATACCGTCATCAAGATGAAACAGCTTGAACTGAAGATGATCAAGCTGCTTACGGCACCGGGCAACCTGAAAGACGCAGAAGAATTCCTGAGGGGTGCCCACGCGAATATTCTCTCGGCCAAAGACGAGCGGGTAGACGCTGAACTGGTGTACGACAAGACAAAATACGATGTCGTCATCCAGAAGAACGAAGAGCGGAACTTCGATACCAGCTGTCCCTGTAATTCGGAAACACGGCATCCCTTATGCCTGCACAAAACGATCGTATTGTTGCAGCTTTTGCACGCCTTTGGTCCCAATTATTTCGACACCATCCGCAACCTGGATAAAGAAAAGAACAAACTGCTCGCGATCTACGGCTTTTCGCTGGACGATGACCTGAAGGGAAAGTTTGAATTTATCATCAAAGAAGGTAAGCCTTTTCTTAAAGTGCTCGATCCATCCATCAAACGCATTGTCACCGCTCCTTCTTATAACGCGCCCCGGCTGGCGCCAATGGAAGCGGCGCCGGCGGAGATCCCGGAGAAGGAGGAAAAAACTGTATCTGCCGTCAAGCTTGGCGTGGTGATCGTTAACAATCCACACCAGTATCCATTTGTTCAGCTGGACGCGGTGCAGGGCGACACGAATGATGACCAGACAAGTTTCGCGGGCAAAACAGAAAAGCTCGACCTGGGCAAATACGTGAACACCGAGATTCTCGACGAAGGCGACAAGTCGGTCGTCCAGCAACTCCGAAAATTATTACCCGGCGAAGTGAGCCGTTACCTCAACCGCAACTCTCCCTTCA
>JAJTCI010000141.1 GCA_021323155.1 Chitinophagaceae bacterium
CCAGGTCACTCTTAAAATCGTCGATCGATAAACCCCTGTACTGGTTATTTACCCCCACCAACAGCGTCACGAAATCGTAGTGTTCATTAAGTTTTGTATGCAACAGGTGTTCGGCAAGCTCTGATGTTGTCCAACCTGTCTTGGCCACGATCTCCGGCGCGTGGAAATGCAACCCCTCTCCACGCAATAGCTGTACGGCTTGGTAAGGGAAACTTTCGTACAAAGGCACCAGTTCCCCGATGGTATAAGAATCCCCAAGGGCTAGGTAGCTGGAAAAATGACGGGTCATAGTGAGTGTTTCAAATAAGCGTAAATTTAGGTTTAAAACCTCTCTGAATGCGAAAAGGTGCGGTCATTGTTCATGGCACCGGTTCTTTCGAAAACCTCTATGAAGGGCTCAACTCCATTTTATCCGTTGGATACCAGACCCGCCTTAACAACGGCGTGCTCCTGTTTATAGACGACCACAGCCTGCTCAACAACAGCAACGTGATGACCGTTATTTTGCTTGAACACTCTGGAGATGATTGCCGGGTAGAAATAATTTCCGGTGGGGGCGGTGATGGGCTACTGGGTTGGACCCTCGGCAATGAGTCACGAAGAGTGGACAAAGTGATGACCATCATCGACCAGGTCTGTCAGGTACATTCTTACCAGTTGACCGATTATTTCACTGGAAAAGCCCATTCAGGCCGCTAAAATGGGCGGCTAATCTGATTAATCATTATTTTCCCTGTTTTAAATTTTCGACTACTATGCGTATAATTTCATTGCTTGCGTGCGTTATCCTCGTCCTCTCAGCCAACGCACAAACCCCGGTAACAAAAGCCAATTACCAGGCCGCTGCCAGATTCTCACCCAGGAAACTGGATAAAATGGTCTTCTCCCTTAATGTAGACCCGCACTGGCTGAAACTGAGTGATCGGTTCTGGTACACCTACGAGACTTCTGATGGAAGAAAATGGTATATCGTCGACCCTTCAAAAGGTGAGAAAAAATTAATGTTCGACAACGCCCGGCTCGCTGCGGAACTCACTAAAATAGTCAAGGATCCGATGGACGCCCAGCACCTGAATATCGATAGCCTCCGGTTCGTCAGGGATGAAAACTGGATACAGTTTGAAGTAAAGACCAACCAGGAAGTAATAAAGAAAGACTCATCCGCCAGGCAGGATACGGCGAAAAAATCAGCACCTGTTAAAGAAAAGAAGACGTTTTACTTCGAATACAACCTTTCTACCGGGCAGTTGGTCGAGCTCTCCAACTTTAAGAAGCCAAAACGTAAACCAAGCTGGGCTTCTGTTTCACCTGATGGCCAGGCGATAGTTTTTGTCCGGAATTACAACCTGTATTGGATGGACAAGCCGAACTATGAAAAAGCTTTGCAAAACGAAGACGATAGCACCATCGTTGAGCATAAGCTCACTTCCGATGGGATAGAATATTTCAGTTACTCCACCGATGGTTATTACAGCGGTTCTGGTGAAAATAACGTCGATAAAGAGAAGAACAGGAAGAAGCGCAAATCCGCTACTGCCTATTGGAGTCCCGATTCAAAACGTTTCGCATTGGTAAGAGTAGATACCAGGAGAGTGAAAGATCTCTGGGTCATCAACAGCGTGGCGGAACCCCGGCCCACCATCGAATCTTACAAATACTGGATGCCGGGTGAAAAGGAATCTCCCATCAGCTACGTGTTGTTGTTCGATATGGATTCAAAGACCTCTCGGGAACTCAACATTAAACAGTACAAAGACCAGGACGTCGATGTGCTTTCTGCCAGGTTGCCAGTAAACACACGTGACGACGACTTTCGCCCCATCAAATGGCTGGGAACGAATAGCCAGCTTTACTTCACCCGTACAAGCCGTGACCTGAAACGGATTGACCTGTGTCGCGTGGATGTAAATACCGGTGATGTGAAGCAATTGATCAATGAGTCTTTGAATACTTATGTGGAGACCAGAAGGCCCGGCCTGGTAAATGACGGGCAGGAAGTGATCCATTGGAGCGAAAGAGACGGCTGGGCGCATTTTTATCTCTATGACAATAATGGCAACCTGAAGAACCAGGTCACATCCGGCGCATATCATTGCGAGGACATCGTCGGCATTGATGAGAAAAAGCGGGTGCTGTATTTTACAGCTAATGGAAAAGAGCCGAACGAAGATCCTTATTACCTCCACTTGTACCGCGTGAACTTTGATGGCACCGGGCTGCGCCTCCTTAACCCGGGAGAATTCGAGCACAGCGTAAGCCTCAATGAGAACAAGCAGTATTTCGTTGATAACGCCTCCCGCGTAAACGCAACGCCACGAAGCGCCCTGTTCAATACGGAAGGGAAAAAGATCATGGACCTCGAGGCCGCCGACCTGTCTTCGCTCTTCTCAGCTGGCTACCGCTTTCCCGAGATATTTAAAGTAAAAGCAGATGACGGGATCACCGACCTATATGGCGCCATGTACAAGCCGTTCAATTTCGATTCTACTAAAAAATATGCGGTCATTGAATATGTTTATCCCGGCCCTCAGACCGAAGCGGTAAACAAAGCGTTCAGCCGAAGCATGGATCGCATCGACCGGCTGGCACAGCTTGGTTTCATCGTCGTTACCGTGGGCAATCGCGGCGGCCATCCAAGCCGCAGTAAATGGTATCACAACTATGGGTATGGCAACCTGAGGGATTATGGACTGGCAGATAAAAAAGCTGCGGTAGAACAACTGGCCGACCGCTATTCTTTTATCGATATCGAACGCGTTGGCATCCACGGCCACAGTGGCGGCGGTTTTATGAGTACCGCGGCGATGCTCGTCTATCCCGACTTTTTCAAAGTCGCGGTGTCAAATGCCGGCAACCATGACAACACTATATACAACCGCTGGTGGAGCGAAAAGCATCACGGTGTAAAGGAAAACATCGGCGAGAAAGGTGATACAAGTTTCGTCTATGCAATTGAACGCAACCCTGATCTCGCGAAAAATCTCAAAGGACGCCTGATGCTCACTCACGGGGATATAGACAACAACGTGCACCCGGCTAACACCATCCGCATGGCAAATGCGCTCATTCGCGCCAACAAGCGTTTTGACCTTGTGATCTTACCCGGCCAGCGCCATGGATATGGTGACATGACTGAATACTTCTTCTGGCGGATGGCGGACTATTTTAGTAACCACCTGATGGGAGACGCCTCTGCAGGAAATAATGTGGATATTGAACAGATCAACCGCGATATCGAACAGGCGGGACAGAAGCGCCGAAACTAACGGACAAGATTTTCTAGCGGGGCCTTTTAACAAGGGCCCCGCCTTTTATCTGGCAAGATCGATTTATGGATCATTCCCGCTGATATTCAATCGTTAGCCTGCGCTTTCGCCGGATTAATTTACTTTTGATTAACGCAACAAGCATTTAAATTGCAGTTCATTTGAAACACGCGATGAAAAAATTGATCCTGGTCCTTTTGTTTCCGCTTGGCATAGCAGCCCAGGACGGTAACGGGTACACTATAAAAGGAAATATTCCTGGTCTGAAAGACAGCACACTGGTTTTTCTCACCACTGGCACCGGAAGCGCGGTAGCCCAGGCATATGCGTTTAACGGCCAGTTCCGGCTTTGGGGCAAGGTAGACGCTGCGGATGTATACCAGTTAGGTTTTATTGGGTATAAAGACGTCGTTGAAGTTTTCCTTACGAATAATGATATCAACGTTTCAGGCAAAAGCACGGCGCTAAGATCACTTACACTCACCGGCTCCCAGCCACTGAAAGATTACCAGGAATACCAGAAACAATTTCTTCCCTTAAAAGAAAAGCTCAATAGCTCGGCAACACTTGCCAATTCACTGCCCGGTGGTAAAAAAAAGGATTCCCTGATGGCAGTGCACAGGAAAGCCATCGCGGATTTGCAGGTTCAGATAGATAATTATATTTCGCAACACCCGTCTTCACCGGTTTCGGCATTCTTACTCTACGTAACCCTTCAACTCAACCCGGATCCGAATGTCTTTATGAAACGATTTTCCCAGCTGACAAGCGAAGCTAAGGGAAACAGTTATGGCCAGAATCTTGACCAGATCGCCTTGCAGGCCCGGCAACAGGTAGCCATGCAGGAACAACAACAGCAACAACAACAGCAACAGGTAGCGGACGGGTTTGGCGAAGTGGGTAGCGAAGCGCCCGTATTTGTTCAGAACGATACCATTGGAAAGCCGGTCTCGCTCACCTCTTTCCGGGGAAAATATGTACTGATCGACTTCTGGGCAAGCTGGTGCGGCCCCTGCAGGATGGAAAACCCCAACCTCGTTGCTGCATACAATGCCTATAAGGACAAAAATTTTACGGTATTAGGCGTTTCTCTTGACCGGGATAAGCAAAGCTGGATGAAAGCCATACACGCCGACAATCTCACATGGACCCATGTCAGCGATCTGGCGTACTGGAGTAACGCCGTTGCCAGGCAGTACAGGGTGAGTGGCATACCCCAGAATTACCTCGTAGACCCGGCAGGTAAGATCGTCGCTAAGAATCTGCGGGGCCCGCAATTACACGAGGTGCTTGCCAGGGTGATCAAATAAGAAATCGAATCATTTGCTTTTGAAGAGCCTTATTACAGGGCTCTTTTCTTTTTTCCTTACTTTAGATCATAACTAACTGCCTATGGTGCCTCATCTGCGTGAACAATTCAATAAGCAAGTCTCCGGTGAAGGTTACCGCGCTTACATGGATGAACTGGGTGCCGCTCATCCGGGTCAGCTGGATTTTCGGGTGGCGGAAACACCCGTTTTCATTGACAAGGCATTCAAGAATAAGATACTGTCGGCTTGTGAAAGTATCGTGGATGTGATAACACAATACAATTTCAAACCGCTCACCTCGAGGGCCATCCCGCCCGAAATAAAGGTGCGCCACGAAAATGATCACGCGCATTTCATCGCTTTCGATTTTGGTATCTGTGAAAATGTGGACGGCGAGCTGGAACCTCAACTCATCGAAATGCAGGGATTCCCCTCACTGTTCTGCTACCAGGTGCTCCAGGACGATATAACAAGGAAACATTTCGATATCCCTGCGAATTATAGCATGTACCTGGGTGATTTCGACAAGCAGCGTTATCTTGATATGCTAAGGGAGATCATCATCGGTAACGAGTCCCCGGAAAATGTCATCCTCCTGGAAATACTGCCGCAGGAACAAAAGACGCGCGTCGACTTTGCCTGTACAAAGGAATACCTGGGCATAGACACGGTATGCATAACAGAATTGATTAAGGAGGGGAATAAGTTGTTTTACATGAAGGACGGGGCTAAGACAGCGGTCAGGAGAATTTACAACCGGGTTATTTTCGACGATCTTCAACAGCAGTCGCCGGAAATACAGTCGAAAGGAAGTATATTCTTTGATGATATCGATGTGGAGTGGATCCCGCACCCCAATTGGTTTTATCGCATCAGTAAATACACGATGCCCTATATCCGGCACCCGTATGTTCCCAAAACACGGTTCCTGAGTGAGCAACGAGACATCCCTGAAGACCTGGAGAACTATGTACTGAAGCCCTTGTTTTCTTTCGCTGGGCAGGGTGTCGTTATCGACGTAACGAAAGAAGACATCATAGCCATCAAAGACCCACGAAATTGGATCCTTCAGCGCAAAGTAAAATACGCCGACGTGATCCCTACCCCGGACGTTCCGGCAAAAGTTGAGATACGGATATTTTATTTCTGGAAGGATGGGGAACTCCGGCCAGTGCCCGCTGGTAACCTGGCAAGACTAAGCAAAGGCAAAATGATTGGCGTCCGTTACAACAAGGACAAAGAATGGGTGGGTGGAAGCCTGGCTTATTTCGAGAAAGACTAGGCAGCGATGGCTACCGCCTCTTCGCACGCGTTCGCACAGCTCCGGCAAACGATCGCGCAAACCTTGCAACTTTCATTTTCCTGCTCGTACTTATGACAGATCTCTATGCACGCGTCACAAAACTGGCGGCACAATTCCATCATTTCCTCCGATAAGAATGAATTCCGGGAACAGAACGTGGCGCACATATCACAGATCTCCGCGCAATTCAAAAGCGCCTTCGCACAATCCGTTAAACCGTTTTCTAGGCAGTTGATAGCCGTTTCCTGGCAAATGATCATGCAGCGGGTGCATTCGTCGATGCACTGTTTAACTTGTTGCATAGGAGAGATTTCCATTTCCTTGAAAAAAATCGTGCCAGAAATTGATTAGTTCTGGAGTCCTTATTTTTTCAAGGCATTCAGGAAAGTCCATTCCAACTCAACCAGCCAGCTGCTGCCCCCCATGCGGTGCATA
>JAJTCI010000142.1 GCA_021323155.1 Chitinophagaceae bacterium
AACATCCGCATTCTTTATGCATGTGAAACAGGCAGTCGCGCCTGGGGATTTCCCTCGCCCGACAGTGATTACGACATCCGGTTTATCTATATGCACCCGGCGAACTGGTACCTGGAACTGAACGAAAAGAAAGATTCGATCGAACAAACGATCGCTGGTGACCTGGACATTTCCGGCTGGGACCTGCGCAAATCACTCCTGTTGCTGAAACGCTCTAACGCGCCGCTGATCGAACGGTTCAACTCCCCGATAGAATACTTTTCGGTGGATGGGTTCAAACAGGAATTCGGGAAATTGATCGAATATTATTATTCCCCGGTGGCGGTATTCTATCATCACTATTCCCTCGCTCAAAAATTCCGGGCCGACATTATAGACCGTGAGGAGGTAAAGCTCAAGGGCCTGTTTTACCTGGTTCGTTCCCTGCTCTCCTGCTACTGGATCATGCAAGACAACACCGTTGTACCAATGGAACTGGAAAGGCTGATGACCATATTGGATGATACCAAAAGAAAAGAACTCAGGGCGCTGGTACAATTGAAATCGACGGTGGGCGAAAAATACCTGCACAAGACCAGCCCTGCCCTGCTTGGGTGGATAGAGACATTATGGACGGATATCGATGCCGCAAAAAACAGTCTGCGGTCAAGTAGCAACGATTATACACTATTGAACGAATTTTTTATCAGGATGCTCAATGACACTAACGATCGATAACATAAAACAAAATGGCTGGCTGATCTATGAAACCATTGCCGGGAGCAGGGCTTATGGGCTCGACACACCCGCGTCCGACACGGATATCCGGGGGGTATTTATTTTGCCGAAAGCCTTGTACTACTCGCTGGACTATATACCGCAGGTGGCCAACGAAAGAAATGACGTTGTTTACTACGAGATGAAACGGTTCGTGGAATTGCTGGCGAGAAACAATCCTAATATCATGGAGCTGCTGGCCATACCGCGCCAGTTTATCCTCCACCGGGACGAGTTAATGGACCAGCTGGCTCAGGAGATCTTTCTTTCAAAGCTTTGCGAAAAAACATTCGCCAACTATGCCTTCACGCAAATCAAAAAAGCGTATGGCCTGGAAAAAAAGATCCTGAACCCGGTGGAAAAGGCAAGGAAATCCATCCTCGATTTTTGTTTTGTATACCAGGGTAAAGAAGCTGTTCCGCTGGAAGCGTACTTAAATCAGAAGACCCTTAAGCAGGAACACATAGGACTGGCTGCCATACCCCACTTGCGCGATTGCTACAACATGTTCCACTCCACCACGATTCCATATTCAGGGATCGGTAAGGAAACCAGCAATGACGTAAACCTCAGCTCGATCCCGAAAGGTGAAACAACGGTTGGCATGTTGTACTTCAACAAAGACGGCTACTCGGTGTATTGCAGGCAATACCGGGAGTATTGGGACTGGGTGGACAAGCGGAACGATGAGCGGTATAAAAAGACCACGAGTCATGGCAAGAATTATGATAGCAAGAACATGATGCACGTATTCCGCCTGCTGCGGATGGCCCGGGAGATCGCGACAGAAAGCAAACTCAACGTTTACCGTAGCGATCGTGATTTTTTATTGGGTATTAAAGAGGGGAAGTACGAATACACGGAACTCGTAGCGCAGGCAGAAGACCTGAAAAATGAACTGCCGGAACTGTACGCCGCTTCGGATCTGCCGGATGAACCGGATCTTGAATTAATTAACCGGGTAATCATTTCAATGAGAGCAGAATATTATAACAGGAAAGATTAAATACAATGGCAAAAAAATTATCTATAAGAGGAAAAGACATCAGGTCAATCGGCTACCCCGAAGGACCGGTGATCGCTGTGGCCATCACCACGATGGAAAAACATTACAAGCACCATTCACTGGACAATGCCTTACAGGTATTGAAAGAGGTACGGGAAAGTCCCGCGACATTCGCGGAAGATGAAGTACTGGGCAATATCGCGAAGATGCTGCTGCCAAAACCGCAACTGGACGGCGCGGAGATCTCGTTGAACAAAGAAGGAATCCCGTTCAATGTATTCGGACGCGAGTTCATCGAAGAAGGCGCGATGCACCAGATGTACCAGGCATCCAAACTCCCCATCAGCGTGGCGGGCGCCCTCATGCCCGATGCGCACCATGGGTATGGACTGCCCATCGGCGGGGTACTGGCAACGGAGAACGCGATCATACCGTATGGTGTAGGCGTAGACATTGGCTGCCGCATGTGCCTTTCGATTTTCGACATCGATCCAAAAGACCTGGAGACAAGGGAGCAATATTTCACGCGCGAATTGAATGAAGCCACACTCTTTGGCGGGGGAAAGGAATTCAGGTATTCTTCCGATCATGAAGTGCTGGAAAACCCTTTATTCAATCAGCTGCCTTTACTGAAGAGCCTGCACGGGCGTGCCATTAAACAACTCGGCTCTTCGGGTTCTGGAAATCACTTTGTGGAATTTGGCCTGGTGACGATAAAGGACCAAGACGATGTGCTGGGTGTTCCACCAGGGAATTACTTAGGACTTTTATCGCATAGCGGCTCGAGGGCGCTGGGTGCGAATATCGCGCAACACTATACCAAACTTGCGAAGTCAAAGAGAAGACTACCGGGTGAAGCGGGTAACCTCGCCTGGTTCCTATTGAGTGAAGAAGAAGGCTGGGAATACTGGCTCAGCATGAACCTCGCGGGCGATTATGCTTCCGCGTGCCACCACGTGATCCACGCGAAGATCGCGAAACAACTGGGCAGGAAACCTTTGAAGATGGTGGAGAACCACCACAACTTCGCCTGGAAGGAGATGCACGAGGGAAAAGAAGTGATCGTTCACCGTAAAGGTGCCACGCCGGCAGGTAAAGATGTGCTCGGGATCATCCCCGGAAGCATGACGGCGCCAGGCTTTATCGTAAAAGGCAAAGGTGAAGACGCATCCATCAATTCCGCGTCGCACGGAGCAGGAAGACAGATGAGCCGTACGCAGGCGCTCAGTAAGATCACGCACAACGCGCTGAAGAACGAGCTGGAAAAACACAATGTGAAACTGATCGGCGGCGGGCTGGATGAAGCGCCTTTTGCATACAAGGACATTCACCAGGTAATGGGAGCGCAACAGCACCTGGTAGATACAGTTGGGTTATTCTATCCCAGGATCGTAAAGATGGATGGAGGAACCCCCAAACTATGGCGGAACAAGAAAGGAGAACCATTGCTGGGTGAGTAATTATCATTCAAAAGACTCGTCAGGTAACTTAGATACAACCCTCCCCCGCTTATTGATATTAAAATAGTGCCCGCCTTGCTCCACGATAGCCAGTCCTTCATTGAATTCGGCTGCCGATGAGTATTGGCAGGGTATTATTTCTATTCCTTTCATATTTATATACCCCCACTTCCTTTGTCGTAATACAGGAGCGAGGCCTTCGGCGAAAGCACCAATGGCGTCGTAAATGAAAGGCACTAATTCTTTCCCCTCCCGGTTGACCAAACCCCATTTGGCCCCTGATTCCAATTTAGCAATGCCATTCATGAATTCCCCGGGCGAGTCATAATTTGCCGGTATAATTGTCTTCCCTTGTTTATCGATAAATCCCCATTTGCCGTGGACGGCCCATTTAACTGCAGCGAGACCTTCTCTGAATGTGGCGACGTTTTCGAACTGGCAGGGTATGATCAATGTTCCTTTTTTGTCGATAGCGCCGTACCTGTCTGACATCATTACAAATGCAAGTCCCTCGGAAAAGTCTTTGCCATGGTGATATATTGCAGGAAGCACCTCTTTTCCTGACCGATCGATGTAACCCACCTTGAAGTTTTTATACACCGCTGATAGATCCTCTGAGAAGGGTTTGCAATAATCAAAAACGAAACCGGTTATCTCGGCGCCGGATAAGTCGATGAGGCCATATCTATTGTTCACGGCAGCTACGGCAACACCTTTTTCAAAATTCCCCGCAAATGTATACAGCAGCGGAGTTACTTCTTTTCCTGCTCGATCCAGGTAACCGTATTTGTATTTCACCTCGCACACTGCCCGGTCCTCCCGATAATCGGGTGGATAGGCGTATTTGCAATCGATAACTGCATTCCCCTCTTTATCGATGAGACCCCAATTTCCCTCCTTTGCCACCCAGGCCGTATTTCCCAGGAAGTTTCGCCCGTCATCATACTCAAAGGGTACTACATTTTTCCCCCTCATATTAAAATACCCCGTCCTCTCATTTTTCTCAGCCCTGAACATACCGCTCTTAAGCCTGGAGATAAATTCATACTCCGGTGGAATCACCACATCTCCCGTATTGGAGACGACGCCCATTCTCCCGTTAATACTCATCCTGGCCATGCCATCTGTAAAAGAATCCAGCCAATCATACCTATACTCTATCGCAAGTTTTTTTCGAACCGGATCGATAGCCCCCCATTTTCCATTCTTATTTTCAACGGGTACCAGGGATGCCACAGTACGAGACTTCGTGGTGCCCGGCAGCGTCCATACCACATATCCTACTGCAAGCAAACAGACCAATGCCGCACCTGCGGTAAGCCACACCAAGTATTGTTTATCGATGCGCATCTGAGAATGTTGGTAATGAAATGTACAAAAAATACAAATGCTGACGCAATGAACTAAGTCATTCCAAAACACCACTTATGAAACTTTATCAGAAATATCCACGCCGGCAACGAAGTAGCTGGCCAAAGCGGAACCGAAAGAAAAACCAGGTGTGCAGGCGGCAGAGCCGCTGCTGGGTGAGTGAGGATGTACGAAACCGCCTCAATAAGATCAAGGTGTGACCCAGTGATTTAGCATGGCTGGAAAACGAGGTCACGCATTCATTTTTTATAAGAATATATTCACTAAAACCAAAAAATGAAGAAGATCATCGGCTTATTGTTGATCCTGCTGTCCGCATCGATCATACAGGCACAGACCAGGGACGAACTTTTCGCCCAGTTGAATTCCCTCGTCGCGAAAGCAAAGGGTAAAAAACTGACCGACAGCGTCTCGGGTATGAACAAAGCCGTGGGGGAACAATTCTTTTCTGAAGACCTTGTGACGATGAAGGAAAGAGGTCAATTCAAACAAATCACCACCGAATGGGTAACCCACCATACGAAAATGCCCTGGTCTAAGATCAAAGACGTGAATGTGATGAGCATCGCCGGCACAAGGAAACTTTGCCGCCTGATGATCCGTTTCAGCGGCGACAAACCTGTTAGCGTGGAACTCTACACGAGTGATAAAGCAGGTGGCGACGGCGTGTATGCCAGCGACCGCGTAGACGTGTATATTCTGAAGCGACATACCAAAGCGGCGAAAAAGATCATGAGCCAGATAAGTACTTCTTTCGGAAAATAGCGATCCGCAGATCTGCGCGCTTTATTAATTCCATCAAAATACAGGACCTTTACAGGTTTTAAATCGATACATATGAAATCACTGTCAGAGATATCCACCAGGGCTCCCAAGGACCTGGACAAAGCGGAAACAAAAGAAAAGCTCATAGGCATCCGGGAACAACTACAGGAGCTCCAGCATTTATTTTTTGCAGAAGGCAAGCGTTCATTGCTGGTGGTGATACAAGGCATGGACGCCTCCGGGAAAGATGGACTGATCCGTAGCGTATTCAGCTGTATGAATCCCATGGGAGTGAGTGTGCGTCCGTTCAAGGCGCCGACAGAAGAAGAACTTTCCCACGACTTCCTTTGGAGGATCCATCGCCACGCGCCTGCCAAAGGCATGATACAGGTGTTCAACCGTTCGCACTATGAGGATATATTGATCACCAGGGTACATAAACTGGTGGATGACGACACGGCACGGAAAAGAATGAAAGCCATTAATGATTTTGAACAATTGCTCGCAGAACACAACAACACTACCATCCTTAAGTTCTACCTGCACATTTCCCCGGGAGAACAAAAAGAGAGACTAGAAGAAAGGCTGGACGACAAAACAAAGCAATGGAAATACAACGAGGCGGACTTCAAAGAGGCGAAACGCTGGGACGACTATATGGCAGCCTATGAAGACTGCCTGCAGCATTGCAATAAAATTCCCTGGACCATCGTGCCCAGCGACCAGAACTGGTACAAGGAATACCTCGTCGCAACTTCGGTATTGGAGACCTTAAAGAACTTCGACATGAAATTCCCTCCATTGAAAAAATAAAGAACCGGTCAATATTTGAGATGGTTAAAAATAATCCTACCGGGTCCACTGTTGTGATTGCTCCTGTTATCATAATGTTTGTTTTAAAGGTGACCGATGGATCCACATCGCTGACAACACAAATGTGCGATCCAGCCAGGGG
>JAJTCI010000143.1 GCA_021323155.1 Chitinophagaceae bacterium
ACACTTTGAGCAAACGGTTCTCGAACATTTGCAGTTTATCGCTCATTACTAAGAAGTTTGCGGTTAAGCAAGTTTTTCCAGTAACCCTTTGTTGCGATACCAATATAGAATCTAAAAGATATGATGACGTGGATGGTAAAAAAAGCAAAGAACCATGGATCGCCAAACGGCATTTCTAAAGACCCTAAAAATAATGTCGTAACAGCAGGGGAGAGAAAAAGCCAACTAAACATACCCAACAGGCAGGTTAGCCCGGTTAATAAGATCCCAATGTGATGGCGTTTTATGAAAACAATGGAAGTGAGTAACAACAGAAGTATTCCTAAATAAGCCCGGACAGGAATGACGATGCCATCATGATAAATCGTTCCCCAACTGACGGCTGAATAAAGTACTAAGCCTAAAAAAGGTAAATAATCGAGACTTTGCTTTAGCTTTTTATCCATTCATTAATCTGGAACTATTTTAACTGTTCCAGCGCGGTTTTAATTTTCTTAAACCCTTTCTCGATATTCTCCATGCTGTTGGCGAAGGACAGCCTGATACACTCCGGGTTGCCAAAGGCTCTGCCCGTAACTGTCGACACATGCGCCGCATTCAGCAGGTACATGCAGAGATCATCCGCATTCTCAATGGTGTATTCGCCATAGCTTTTTCCAAAGAAAGCGGTCACGTCAGGGAATACGTAAAAAGCGCCGTCCGGTTCAAAACACTTCATACCGTCGATGCCTTTTAAGAGTTTCAGCACTTTTTTTCTTCGTTTCTTGAACTCCTTCACCATCTTCTCTGTTGGGCGGAGGTCATGTTTCAGCGCCTCTATCGCGGCTCTTTGCGTTATCGCGTTGGTGCCACTGGTGAATTGTCCCTGTATCTTCTCGCAGGCTTTCGCGATCTCGGCGCTCGCCGCCAGGTAGCCCAGCCGGTAACCGGTCATCGCGAACCCTTTGCTCAGCCCGTTAATAATGATCACCCGTTCTTTCAGTTCCTCGAACTGGGCGATACTTTCATGGTGACCAACGTAATTGATGTATTCATATATCTCGTCGGCCATGATCAACACCTGCGGATGCCTCAGGAATACTTGCGCGAGCGCTTCCAGTTCTTTATGCGAATAAACCGCACCGGTAGGGTTGGAGGGAGAGGAGAACATGAACAGTTTGGTGTCTGGAGTAATCGCGTCTTCCAGTTGGTCGGCGGTGATCTTATAACCGTTCTCGAGACTCGTCTGGACCAGTTTAACCTTGCCGTCAGCGAGTTTTACGATCTCCGAATACGTTACCCAGTAAGGTGTGGGAATGATCACTTCATCACCCTGTTGTATCACCGCCATCACCAGGTTGGCAATACTTTGTTTCGCCCCCGCGGAAACAAGGATGTTCTCCGGTTTATAATCCAGTTTATTATCGCGCTTGAACTTGTGGCAAATGGCCTCCCGCAGGTCGAGATATCCTGCCACGGGTGGGTAATGGCTCCAGTTATCTTTGATGGCCTCGATCGCCGCTTTCTTGATATGACGGGGAGTATCAAAATCAGGTTCGCCAAGGCTCAGGTCCGTAATGTCAAGTCCTTTTGCCCGCAGTTCGCGGCCCAACTTGGCCATTTTAAGTGTTTCCGGTTCACTGAATTTCTGCAATCGGGAAGAAAGTCGCATAGGCAAATCGTTAGGTGGCAAATGTAGTGCTTACGCAGTGATTTTCATGTAACGGTCAGCGGTTCGCGCTTCAGCCGCCACCTGTTTCACTGGCTAATCCGTCGCTGAATAATCGATCCGGAAGGCCGAAAGATCCGGCCGGTATTTCCTTTCGCGCTTTAGTTCACGCTGGTAAATGATCTCGCCAAGCAATTTCATAAAAGGAAAGCCCGTTTTTTCAAAATCGTAATTGTCGTCATTGAAGATACCATCGCTGTTGCAAAGGATCGTAGCGCTCAGCATGAACTCTACGTTATTTTCCAGGTCGACAACATAAGCCACATCGGTCAGGAACCCGTAAGCCCATCCTGCTTTGCTGAAGATGCGGAGGTTGGGGTTTGGTAATATCTCTCTTGCCAGGAACTTAGTGTAATCATCGGGATACTCCACACTGTCATAGTAAGGATAGTTGCTCTCCTGCGGGAAACTGCTCATCCATCGAAGCAAGAACTGGCGGTCGTTATTGCTGATGTCGAAGCGTTGCTGTTCAGCTACACTACCGGGAAAGATCACCGAACGCAGTTGCTGGTGCAGGTCATGAAGCGAGACATTGTTTTTCAACGAGAAATCAAATGGCTCGTTAACCAGTTTGCCCTTGCTGTGATGCCCTTTTCCCATTTTGTTATCAAATACCGGGAAGGTGGCCTTACTGTACTGTTCTTTTTGTTCATGCAGCAGGTTGCCTGCCGTGTCGAAGAAACGGACCGGGTTGGTATGGCGGTTTTGTTCCTGGCTGAGAATGATCGCCAGGCGGTGGCGAATGATGGAATGATGGTATCCTTTTTTGCGCAACTGGTCATAGATGTATTCCTGGCCAAGGAACTCGTAAAGACGGTTGAAGGCGTCGTTATCGCTCACCAGGAATATCTGTTTGATATAATGCGCGATCGAAGCTTTGCTATCCATCGCCTGAGGCTGGGTATATGCCACCTGCTCACCGGTGAAGCTGCTATCTGTCACCATCGTGGTATACTTGTCTACCCCCGCGGCTTTCAACTGCTGTAATTTTTCCAGCGCCAGGAAGGCTGCCGTCATCTTCACTGTACTGGCAGGGTAGAAATAACGGACGCCGCTGTCGTTGAAAACGTGGTCGGTAAAACGTGGATGGTTATTTTTGTCGCGGTCGATCTGCGTGTAGATCACCTGGATGTTCAGGGAGTCTTTTCCAATCACATATGGTCGCATAGCAGGGTTGGCCGTCAACAGGTCCGGCAGGAGATTTTTTCCCTGTTCTGGCGTCTCGGTTTTAGTCGGCATAGCTGGTCGGCAGGCGATAAGAAAGATACACAGCGCGGTAAGCGTTCGTTTCATTTTGGTATCCAAACCTATCATTTTTTTCGCAAACCTTTCGCCTGCTCACAGGCCGCCGTTGACTACCTTTGCGCGCATGCCACACGAAGCCATTTCGGTATTTGATATGTTCAAGATAGGGGTGGGACCTTCGAGCTCACACACCTTAGGTCCGTGGCGGGCGGCCTTGCGTTGCCTGGATACAATTCGATCTGAATATTCTCTTGATGAAGTGGCTTCCGTAACCGTGCTGTTATATGGCTCACTGGCCAAAACAGGAAAAGGACATGGCACCGACATCGCCGTGATATTGGGCCTGTGTGGCGAAGACCCGGTGACGATAGACGTTAACGCGATCACCCCCAAGGTGAGCGAGATCACCACGCGGAAACAACTATCCCTGGGCGGCACCAAATCCATCCCTTTCGATCCTGCAACACAGGTACAGTTCCTTTTTAACGAAACGCTTCCTTTTCACCCGAACGGTTTGTCCTTCCTGGTGAACATGAAAAACGGCGAGTCCTGGAGCGAGACCTTTTACTCTGTCGGCGGTGGTTTCGTGGTCAAAGAAGGAGAGGAGGCAGGCCGCGGATCTGTAATAGACCTTCCGTTCCCCATAAATACCGGCGATGAACTGATGCATTGGTGCATGAAAACCGGTATGCCTATCAGCGACGTAGTGCTGGAGAACGAGGCTGCATGGCGACCGGAAGCGGATACACGTAGGGGTGTGTTACAAATATGGAACACCATGCGGGAATGTATTTACCGCGGGTGTCATACAAAAGGGGAGTTGCCGGGTGGACTGCAGGTGCGGCGCCGGGCTTTTGACTTAAATCGCAAGCTGGTCAATGGAAGAGCCTATTCCGATTATCCTTCATGGTCAGGTGCTATCAAACAGGGTGGAGAGAATTTTCAATACATACTTGACTGGGTAAGTTGCTTTGCGCTTGCCGTAAACGAGGAGAATGCATCCTTCGGTAGAGTGGTCACTGCCCCAACCAATGGTGCCGCGGGTGTTATCCCAGCCGTGTTACAGTATTATATCATCTTCATGAATGGTGACGATGAAGACAAGATCCTGAAATTCCTGTTGACCGCTTCAGAGATTGGCAGCATATTCAAGAAAGGAGCGACCATCTCCGCCGCTATGGGTGGTTGCCAGGCCGAGATCGGTGTAAGCAGCGCGATGGCTGCTGCCGCCCTCACGGAAAGCATGGGGGGTTCCCAACGGCAGGTAATGATGGCAGCGGAGATAGCGATGGAACACCACCTGGGAATGACCTGTGACCCGATCGGCGGGCTGGTACAGGTGCCCTGCATCGAAAGAAATACCATGGGCGCCATCAAAGCCATTACCGCCTCACAACTGGCATTGCAGAGCACACCGGATTACGCGAAGGTGTCGCTGGACAAAGTGATCAAAACAATGTGGGATACCGCGCTGGACATGAACAGCAAATACAAAGAAACCTCCGATGGTGGCCTTGCCGTTCATATCCCACTCAGTTTAAGTGAGTGCTAAACTTAGCTAGTGAAACCACGCCATTGTTCTCGTTATCAGCCCGATGATGTTCACGATGATAAACAACACACAGGGCGCAAGCAAAATGTAGCCCAATAAGGGTTCTTCTTCTAACAAGTTCTTACGTTCAGTTATGAGTGTTACTATGATCGAATAGCCACCAATGCCCAGGTATAGCATTGCACCCACCGCGGCAAACATGGTATCCGTTTTTCCCAAGAGGTAGAGATCCAGGACGACGAATCCAATAACGGCCAGTAAAAGCAGTTTGACCATTAGTCGTACCGCGTTGCTTTAACGCGATCGGGCAGGAAGCTCTCATACATATCACTGTCCTTGCCTGCATAGAACCGGCTTGCACTCGCGCGCTTCTCGTAGATCTTTTCCTTCACCAGCTTTTGCAGCGTGGTAGCCAGGTTGCCGCCTTTCTCCTCGAAGTTCTCATCCGTGAATTCTATAAAGGACATGTCATAATTGTCTTTGAACGTAGCCACTACCTTGCTCTCATCAAATGGCTGCAGGCCGGAGACCGCGATCTTCCATTTCGGGTCATCCTTCATCTGCTTGTATTTGTAGAAATATGCCCAGCCCTTCTTTCCTTCCTGCAGCGTTACGAGGTGCTTCTCAAGGAAGATCAGGGAATCTGGTTTACGGTAGGAGAAGGTTTGTAACATGCCCCTCGCGAAGTCTTCCTGCTTTTTGTAGTTAGCGGGAAACTTATCCAGCAACTTCTGGTCTTCCAGTTCCCGGTAAAGGCTGATGCGGTAGTTGTCCTGCGCCGCGATCTGCTGGATAGAACTGTCTGCTACCGGTTTCCGGTTGCGTAACATCAGCAGGGCCATATCGAATTTGAGGCGCTTGTCTTTGGAAAGATGCAGTTTGTCGAAGAAAGCCCGGACCTCTTCATGGTCCCAGAACGGCATCAACAAAACCGCGTAATCCACCAGCTTCTGGTTGCCATTGTCTTCGTTAGAGCCATAGTAATTGTAGTTATCCTCGTCCTCGTCTTCTGAAGAGGCTTTGTCGATCGCGCGCTTTTCTTCCATCGCGATCTGCTTTTTGGCCAGCTGTTTCGCTTCCAGCAGGAACCGGTTATAGAACTGTTTGTACTGCTCTTTCTTGAGGTACCCGCTATCCACCGCGGTGATCAGCAGGTTCATGACGGTTGATTCATAATCTTCCAGTGCCATCAGGTCAACCAGTTCAGGCAATATGGCCGATGTGAGCTGCAAAGTATCATACAGCTGGAACCACCTGCCGCTGTAACCACCATAGCCTCTTTCTCCATAATTGGAATAAGTGGAATAGGATGGAGCGGTAGTGACCATATCGTAATCATCATGATCATAGGAGTAGCCGTAACTGGTTCCCAGCAATGCCGGCGGTTCTTTCAGGATCAGGTTCTTGAAAGTCTCGAACGAATATTTGGTCCGGTTGTCCAGTAAAGCGTCCAATATCACGTTTTGCAGGTCCGAGGTGTCCTTCACCTGCACATAGAGTTGTGAGAGGTACCCGGTAGTGGCACTGTCGGAGAATGAACCCAATACATCGATCCATTTCTTTTTTGTCTCCAGGTATTTCTTGGAACCCCAGTTGAGCTGGCCGATCGCCTTCTTGATATTGGGCAGGTCTGATGAATCGAAAAGTGACGACGATATCCGTACCCTCGCCCGCTTGTGTTTGGTGGTGTCGGCGCCAAAATAATCGGCAAAGAACAACTCCGATTTCTTGGTGAACGGGTCACGGTATTTGAA
>JAJTCI010000144.1 GCA_021323155.1 Chitinophagaceae bacterium
GAATAAGGCCGTTTTTAACCTAGATTTTATCCATTTCCTTTGAAATCCGGCAAAATTCCGCAGAGCGGGTATTATTCAACAGAAAAACAAAGAGTATGAAGACGAACACAACCGGACCCATTGTCAAGATGGAAAAAGACGAATTGCAAGAGCTGTGCAGGGAAGTAAGAGAGTCGCTTGCGACTGGAGTGGAGCTGAAGGATGGCTCAAGACAGCGATTCGGGATCGCAGACCTGTGGAACATCAGGCGTTCTACCAGGTACAGGGCTCAAAGAAGGAACATTAGTTTATAGCAAGAGTCACAGCAATCGATCGAAGGCCACCCCAAAAGGTGGCTTTCTTTTTACCTGGCCGCTACTGGCCGGTTCGTTCTGGCAGCATTTTTGGATTTTTTCCGTATCAGTTAACACTAAAAAAACAGGATATGAAACTATTGATAGGCACGTTGGCAGGATTGGTAGCAGGCGTAGCGATCGGATTACTGGTCGCACCCGGAACAGGCAGTGATACCCGCCGGAATTTAGCAAATGGTACAAAGAACCAGTGGCGCAGGTTATGGGGTAAAGCTAATCTTGATGAAGATCCATGGGCTGAATACAACGAAAGAAAAGCCATGGTGAGCGATAATGCAACAGCTTAGATCACAAATAAGGACCGTGGGTATTTTACCCACGGTTTTTTTATTCTATTCTGGCAAGGTATTAGCGAAATTGTATGGAAAAGGTGCATATGAACGCAAACGGACAAGCATATAAGATCATCTTCACCGGCTTTACAGCGCTGGTGGCCGGGGTAGCTATCGGCACATTGCTCGCGCCGAGGTGTGGTGCAGAGACCAGGCAGAAGGTGATGGATACTGCAGAGACCATCAGGAAACGTATCATGGGATTCGCAACCAGGAGCGGGCACACCGTAGACGACGTGAAGCAAATGCTGACCGAGGACATCGACGGCCTGAACCCGGAATTGAGGGGCCGGATATTGCAGATGATAGAAGTGTCGGAAAAAAGATTAACCTAACCATCTAAATGAATAAAATGAAAGTAATGATTTTCGCGCTCGGGGGATTGGTAGCAGGAGTTGCCATCGGGTTGTTACTCGCCCCGGTAAGTGGACAGGAGGCAAGAGAACGCCTGCGCAAGTCCACTGACGACCTTTACCGCAAACTCGGCCTGCGCAGTGATGAATTCAGCGAAAGCGAGCTGGAAATGGATGCTCTTACAGGGCGCAGCTTCAATTAAGGTTCCCATAAATACATTGGAAAAGGATCCACCGGAAGGTGGATTTCTTTTTTTAGAGAAAAGGGGTACTAATGTGTTTTATTTACACATTATTTGTTTTAATTTGTGACACCTAAATTGCTGCGACTTGCCATTGAAGAAAGATGCCCCGAAAAACCTGGCGGATAAACGACCTGCGCCGGATAAGGAACAAAAGCCAAAAAACGGCCATAAGAATGGTAAGGTCCAGCCCAAAGTAAAAACAGCGGCCAGTATAAAAAAGTCGCCCGTAAAGAAGGCAAAAAACGAAGCCACTCAAACCACGATTGAATTCCGCCTCCGCTTTAGAACAACGTTCGGGCAGTCAATTTATATTACCGGTAACCATCCCTCGCTGGGCGATGGAGATATCACCCAGGCGGTTCCACTTGAATACCTTGATGAGGCCCATTGGCATTTGCATATTACAATACCGGTAAATGACAAGGCTTTTCATTACCGTTACCTGCTGCAGCAGAAAGACGGCACTGTGATCCATGATTGGGAACAAAGAGTACTGGATCCTTCTACCCGTTCCGCCAATATCCTAGCGGTGGATTCATGGAACCACGCGGGTTATTTTGAAAACGCATTTTATACTGAGCCATTCCAGGAGGTTTTGCTACCCAATCGCTTTTATGCACCAAAAAAATCGTTGCTGAAACAGTTCACGCACCGGTTAATAGTGAAGGCGCCGTTGATCGGCAGGGATGAAGTGGTTTGTTTGCTGGGCGACGGCGATGCACTCAATAACTGGAATACGGATGCGCCGCTGCTGATGCACAAGAAAGCGGGTGACGAACATTGGTCCATCCATATTGATCTTCCCGTTACGATGGCAGGCGCCGGGTACAAATACGGCGTTTACAATGTGGGGTCGAAAAGCTTTGTGCGTTACGAAGGCGGAAGTAACCGGAAACTGTTGACTGCAACGCAGGCTTCGCAGGTACATATCAATGATGGTTTTATCGCGCTGCCTTCGGACACATGGAAGGGCGCCGGGATCGCGATCCCTGTTTTCAGCCTGCGAACGAAACGCAGCTTCGGGGTAGGGGAGTTCAGCGACCTGAAACCGCTGGTCGACTGGGCGAAACACACGGGGTTAAAGATGATCCAGGTACTACCGGTAAACGACACTTCCGCCACGCAAACCTGGAAAGACTCTTATCCTTATGCCGCGATCTCCGCATTCGCACTACACCCGATATATCTTGACCTGGAGCAGGTCACCGACGCCAAAAACAAGAAGCTGTTCAGGCAGCTGAAAGCCACGCGGGAGAAACTAAACAGCCTGGCTGAACTGGATTATTGCTCGGTGATAAAGGAAAAATGGAACTATATCAACCAGGTATACCCCTTGCAGAAAGAGGCCACATTTAAAACACCTGCCTTTAAAGAATTCTTCCGCGCGAACGAACATTGGCTGGTGCCTTACGCGGTCTTTTGTCACCTGAAGGATACCTACGGCACGTCTGATTTCAGCCAGTGGCCAGCTCACAATACCTACAATGAAGCCGATGCCGCAATGCCCGCCGGTGAAGACCAGGACGCGCACGATAAAGTGAATATTCATTTTTTTGTTCAATACCACCTGCATCTTCAACTTAAAGAAGCAAGAGATTATGCCCATGCGAACGGCATCATCATGAAAGGCGATATACCGATCGGTATCTATCGTTACGGTGCCGATGCATGGCAGCACCCGGAATTGTATCATATGGAATTGCAGGCTGGCGCGCCACCTGACGACTTTGCTGTGAAAGGGCAGAACTGGGGATTCCCTACCTACAACTGGGAGCGCATGATGCAGGACGAGTTTAAATGGTGGCGACTGCGCTTTGAACAGATGAGCCCTTACTTCGACGCCTTCCGCATCGATCATATACTCGGGTTTTTCCGCATCTGGAGTATCCCGCTGCACGCGGTAGAAGGGATCATGGGCCATTTTGTGCCAGCCATCGCGCTTACCGAAGCCGATTTCACGCAACGCGGTATCGCCTTCAACGCGATGCGTTTTTGCCGTCCGTTCATCAACGACGCGGTGCTCAACACGGTATTTGGTGATCGCGCTGAAATGGTGAAAGAGACGTTCCTTGAATACGATGGATTCGAGCAATACGTTCTGAAAGATGAATTTGACACGCAACGCAAGGTGGAAAAGTATTTTACCGGAAAAGAAGACGCGGCGTTGCAACAAGGGGTCTTCGACCTGGTCACTAACGTGATACTATTCGAGGTGGAACAGGCAGGGCAACCGGGTTACCATTTCCGCTTTGGCATGCAGGACACATTATCGTTCCAATACCTGGACGGTCATACACAACACCAGCTAAAAGAGTTGTACCTGGAGTATTTCTTCCGCCGGCAGGATGATTCCTGGAGAAAAGAGGCGCTGAAAAAGCTACCGGGTCTGAAGAGCGCCACCAACATGCTTGTTTGTGGTGAGGACCTGGGGATGGTGCCCCATTGCGTGCCTGACGTGATGAAGGACCTCGGCATCCTGAGCCTGGAGATACAACGCATGCCCAAGGCCAGCGATCGCCAGTTCTTCCACCCGGGCGATGCGCCTTACCTGAGCGTAGTAACGCCTTCTACGCACGACATGAGTACCGTACGCGGATGGTGGGGGGAAGACCGCCAGTTGACACAGCGCTTCTACAATAACGAACTGAGGCAACCCGGTGACGCGCCTGTTTCCTGCGAACCCTGGATCAATAAGGCCATCGTGCTGCAGCACCTGTATTCACCTGCCATGTGGAGTATTTTCCAGTTGCAGGACCTGCTGGGCATGAGCGCCGAGCTCCGCCGGGAAGATCCTTCCGAAGAGCGCATCAACCTTCCTTCGGATCCCAAGCATTACTGGAATTATCGAATGCACCTTACCCTGGAGGATCTGTTGAAAGCGGACGAGTTCAATTCGGACCTGAAAGAATTTATCCGGTCTTCCGGAAGAAACTGATCAATATTCAGCCATCTTACCGATGGCTTTTTTACTTTCGCTCACGGCTTTGCAGGTTAACTACAACACATACGAACTTCCTTTTGCGCATCCTTTCACAATTTCCGGTGGCAGGACCAAGACGCACCAGCCCACTTTTATCGTGGAACTGTCACTCGGTCCCTTTACCGGTTACGGTGAGGCACCCGCGATACTGTATTACAAGATCACTGTAGACCAGATGGCGGAAGACCTGGAACGGAAAAGAACCATGGTGGAGAAATTCGCCTTTACCCACCCCGACCGCTACTGGCACTACCTGCATCATCTTTTTCCAAATAATCCTTTCCTTGTATGCGCGCTTGATATGGCCGCCTGGGATCTCTACGGGAAGATGCAGGGGAAACCGCTTTACCAATTATGGGGTAAGGAATGGAACAACGACACACTCACCGATTATACCATCGGCATCGACCCGGTGGAAAAGATGGTAGCGAAGATGAAGGAGAAGCCCTGGCCGGTGTACAAGATCCAACTGGGTACGCCGGAGGATATGGTGATCGTGGAAACGCTGCGAAAGAATACAGATGCGGTGCTGCGCGTGGACGCCAATGCCGGGTGGACCTTAGAAGAGGCACTTCAGTTGATCCCGCGGCTGGAGGAGCTCGGGGTGGAGCTGGTAGAACAACCATTAGCGAAAGAAAACTGGGAAGGTATGAAGGTGTTGTTCGGTTCCTCAGGATTACCGTTGATCGCGGATGAGAGTTGTGTGTTTGAAGGCGACGTGGAAAGGTGCAAGGACCATTTTCACGGCATCAATATCAAGCTCACCAAATGCAGCGGTCCTACGCCGGCGCTGCGTATGATCGAAAAAGCCCGTTCGCTGGGAATGAAGGTGATGATGGGAAGCATGAATGAATCTTCCATCGGTTCCGCCGCCATTGCGCATTTCCTGCCCCAGCTTGACCTGTCCGATATTGACGGGCCGTTGCTTCTTGCCACCGATATTGCTACCGGCCTGCGTTATGAGGCGGGTAAGGTGTACGTTTCTGGTGCACCAGGACTGGGCATCGATTACACGCGCGCGCTCGTCCAGTCTTAATTATTATTTAAGGAGGCCCATGTGTTCAAGGTGGTGTAGCGGTGTAATTTCAGGAAGCCATATGAAAGATCACAAGCTTGCCGACAAACGCTATCTGCTGGTATTACCGCTGATAGTTTTTATGGAAGTTCTGGTTACGGTGTACCACGTAGTGAAGAAGATCGTATCGTAACCAGGATCAGACGTTAAACCGGAAGTGCATTACATCACCGTCCTGCACAAGGTATTCTTTCCCCTCTATCCGAAGCTTTCCCACTTCCCTGCACGCTGCTTCCGAGCCATAACTGATGAAGTCGTTATAAGCGATGACCTCCGCTTTGATGAATCCTTTTTCGAAGTCGGTATGGATCACACTGGCGGCCTGTGGCGCTTTCCATCCCTGCTGTATCGTCCACGCGCGCACTTCCTGCACACCCGCGGTGAAGTATGTTTCCAGGTTCAGTAGTTTATAAGTGGAACGGATGAGGCGGTGGAGCGCGGGCTCTTTCATACCATACTCTTCCATGAACATCTGGCGGTCTTCGTCATTCTCCATTTCAGCGATCTGCGCTTCGATGTTGTTACACATTACGATCACCTGCGCGTTCTCATCCTTCACAGCATCTTCCAGTATTTTCGAAAACTTATTGCCGGTATGCATGCTGGCTTCTTCCACGTTGGCAACGTAGAGTACGGGTTTTTCAGTGAGCAGGAAAAGATCAGCGATCGCGGGTCTTTCCTGCTTGCTGAGGTTCAGTGAACGGATGCTCTTTCCTTTTTCCAGGTGCTCTTTGCACTGCTGCAGGATCTCCAGTTCCGCTTTCGCTTTGGGGTCCACCCTTGCCTGCTTTTCCGTTTTCTGGATCTTCTTTTCCACGCTATCCAGGTCTTTCAGCTGCAGCTCGGTATCGATGATCTCTTTATCGCTCACCGGGTTGATCGCGCCTTCTTCACGCAATACGTTC
>JAJTCI010000145.1 GCA_021323155.1 Chitinophagaceae bacterium
CTCGCGGTCAAATAAAGCATCTAAGCCAACTTTCTCATTCCTTATTATTTGTTTCATATTTTTTATTTGCGCGACCTCCAGGTTTCACCTTACAACATCCTAGCCGCCCGCTCCAGGTCCTCCGGCGTATCGATCTCCACTCCGATATAATCCGTCACCACCATTTTTAACGGGATACCATGCTCAAGGAAACGCAGGCATTCGATCTTTTCCGAAGCCTCCAATGGTGTCATGGGCCATGAGGTGAAATCCAACAATGCCTGTTTACGAAACGCGTATACACCGACGTGTTCGTAATAGACAGGCCGGGATTGTTTGTCGCGCGGGTAAGGAATAACAGAACGGCTAAAGAAAAGCGAGTTCATTTGTTTGTCCACCGCCACCTTGACGTAGTTGGGATCGGCAATAGAGCGCTCATCCGTCAACACCTGCATGAGCGATGCCACCTGCACCGCTTTGCCCGCCTCACCTTTGAATACGTCGAGTAACTTCTGCAACGGCGCACTCTTAACAAAAGGTTCATCGCCCTGTACGTTCACGATCAGGTCAACGTCAAGATCAGCTGCAGCTTCAGCGATACGGTCAGTCCCGCTTTCGTGTGCTTTGCGACTCATGAGTGCTTTTCCTCCATGGCCCGTGACCTCCTTATAAATGATCTCGCTATCGGTCACTACGATCACATCGTCGAACAAACCGGTTGCTTTCGTATTATCATAAGTATGCCTGATCACCGTTTTGTCGCCCAGCATCTGCATGAGTTTGGCAGGAAATCTTGTGGCGGCATATCGGGCTGGAATGAACGCAAGCGTTTTCATCATTCAAAGATGTAGATTACTTAACTAACCGTCCAAACGGCTTTTTGATCAACTGCATGAAATCCTCATCCTTCTCATTAGGATAATGCCTGTCCAGGCCATACCGGATCTGTGTATGGTCCAGCTTAAGGAATGTTCCGAGCACCCGGTCCCAGATGGAGAATACAGCGCCGTAATTACTATCGGTATAGGGTTGTTTCCAGTGATGATGCACCTTGTGCATATTCGGCGAAACGAATAGCCAGCTGATGGCGTTATCCATCCACGCCGGTAGCCGGATATTGGCATGTTCAAACGCGGTGAACAACACCAGGAAGGTCTGGAAGATCATGACGGCATACATGGGCGCGCCGGAAATGAAAATGCCCGCGAAAAAGAAGACGCCGCGTAATACGCTTTCAACAGGATGATGTCTTAACCCGGTCGTCACATCCACGTTATTATCCGCGTGATGCACGATGTGAAAACGCCAGAGCAATGGCACCTTGTGCTCCGTGATGTGGACCAGCCACCCGCCAAAAAAGTCCAGCACGAACACAGAGATGATTATAGTGGCAAGTACCCCGGTATTCAGCCAGTACACAAGACCAAAGCTTTGCGCGCGGCACCAGTCGCTGATGAGTATGATGATCAAGGCGAGGAATGTATGGATGACGAGGTGTATGATCGTGAAACCAAAATTCACAGCGGCATGGCGGTACTTGTTCCGTTTGTAATTAGGCTGGATGAGCGGGATCGATCCTTCAATGATCCAGAATATCAGCAACCCTGCCACCAGGAATGCCAGGCGTTCTACCGGCCGGTTTTCGAGGGTGGAAAAATACTGGATGATGCCGTTCATGGGTGGGGGACGTTAATACCTGCCTTAAAAATAAAAAACCCCGCCCACGAATGGACAGGGTTCGAATATTTATTATCCCGATCAGGTATTCAGCATCAGTGGCATGACCAGCATCAGCAGGTCTTCGCCCTCTCCTTGTTCTGAAGGTTTGATGATGCCGGCCTTGGTAGGCGTTGATAACTCGACCTTCACCTCGTCGGTGTCGGCCGCATTCAGCATCTCGATCAGGAATTTGGCGTTGAAGGCGATCTGGAGGTCTTCACCATCATACTGGCAGTTCATCCTTTCGTTTCCTTCGAAAGAAAAGTCGATATCCTGTGCCGCCATCTGCAGTTCGCTTCCGCTGATGCTGAGCGCCACCTGGTTCGTGCTCTTGTTGCTGAACACGCTCACCCGGCGCAGCGCGCTCTGGAAATCGTTCTTGTTTACGATCAGTTTATATGGGTTATCGGTTGGTATCACCACCTTGTAATCAGGGAAGCGTGCATCGATCAACCGGCAGATCATCTTTACATCTCCATGGCTCACGAAGAGGTGGTTGCTGTTATAGCTGATGGTGATCTCGTCGTCGTTGTCCGGCAAAGCGTTCTTCAGCAGGTTCAATGGCTTCTTGGGAACGATGAAAGTATCTGTCTTTGGTGACTTAGCATCCGTCCGTTTATATCGCACCAGGCGATGCGCATCTGTGGCGACAAACTGAACGCCGTCCTTCTGGAGCTCGAAATACACGCCTGTCATAGCCGGGCGAAGGTCGTCGTTGCTCACGGCGAACAGTGTCTTATTGATCGCCGTCACCAGTGCGCTGCTGGTCATAGTAAAACCGGTAGTATCGTCCGCCGCGGGCTCTTTCGGGAAGTTGTCGGGGTTCTCGCCCATTACCTTGTACTTACCGTTGTCACTGGTGATCTCCACACCGTAATTCTTATCAATGTTGAATGTTAGGGGCTGATCTGAAATGTTTTTGAGTGAATCGAGCAATATCTTGGCGGGAATACACACCTTTCCATTGGCCTTGGATTCGATATCCATTTGCACCCGCATAACGGTTTCCAGGTCGGTCGCTACCACGCTGAGCTTTTTATCTTGTATCTCGAACAGGAAATCTTCAAGAATGGGCAGTACGGTATTGGCATTGATCACACCGCTGATCTGCTGCAGGTGTTTCAATAGTGAGCCGGAGGATACGATGAACTTCATTTCCGCAATTTTTTGGTTGACAAGGCCGGCCTGACCGGCAGGGGCAAACCTACTGTAAAATCAATTACCCTTCAGGCTGATTTTTCAGCTGAAGACGTTATGCACAGGGCGATGTTAATCCTGTGTGGATTGGTCTAATCCCGGGCTTCGGTGATCAATTGTTCAAAGCGGGTTCTGCCAACCGGCTTGATGATGTAGTCGTTAATTACCTGGTATTTTCGGCTGCGCTCCTGGTCGGCTTCATCCACAGAAGAGCTCACCATATACAGGTCCACTTTCTTGCTGCCGAGATCCAGCTTTTGGAACTCTTCAACAAACTGCCATCCGTCCATGATCGGCATATTGATATCCAGGAAAATGATATCGGGAAGTATTGCGGGGTTGGAAGCGTGTTCACGGATAAAATCCAAAGCCTTCTCACCATCGGGAAAAACATCTACCTGTTCCGCAAAACCCATCGCCTCAAGCGTCTTTTTTGCGGTGAACTGGTAAATATGATCGTCATCTACCAAAAAAATTCTCAACTTTTGCTGGGGCATGTACCACTGTTTTCATAGATCAATCCAGTAACGCGACAAAAATAAGTTTTTCGACCATGCAGGCGCCATTTTCCCGAAGTTTAAATCCGGAACAGGCTTTCGCTAAAGCCAAACACTACTGCGCCTACCAGGAAAGGAGCCATGTAGAGGTAAAGGAAAAGCTCTATAGCTTCGGCTTGAAAAAATACGATGTAGAAATACTATTATCAAGGCTCATCGAAGAGAATTACCTTAATGAAGAGCGTTTCGCAAAGCTGTTCGCGGGTGGCAAATTCCGGATTAAGAAGTGGGGCCGCGTCAAGATCGTACATGAGCTGAAGAAGAAACGCGTAAGCCCTTACAATATCAACAAAGCCCTGGAGGAGATCGATGAGGAAGATTATACCAGGACCTTACATAAATTCGCTGCAGCCAAATGGGCGAGCCTGAAAAGCGACCAGCACATCGTGCGGCAGGCGAAAACACAACAGTACCTTTTGCAGAAGGGGTTTGAAGCACCACTGGTAAGAGCCGCGATTGCCAGCCTCAGAAAGAAGAGCGCGGATTGAATTACGACGCTGCTAAAGTCCAATCGCCGGAATAAGGATGGAGTGAACAATACTTTATAGCTGAATTAAAAACGCATGTCAACATTAACCATATCACTCGTTCAGACAGCGCTTCACTGGGAAGACAAAGACCGCAATCTCGCCATGCTGGAGGAAAAGATACGGGCGATCACCGAACGGACCGAAGTGATCATTCTCCCGGAAATGTTCAGCACCGGATTTAGCATGAAGCCTGATCAGCTGGCAGAAACAATGGAAGGAAAGGCCGTTGCATGGATGAAAAAGATATCCGCGGAAAAACGTGCCATTGTCACTGGCAGCCTGATCATCGAAGATAACTGGGCATATTTCAACCGGCTCATCTGGATGCAACCCGATGGTAAATATGGCTACTATGATAAACGCCACCTGTTTGCTTATGCGCACGAAGACCAGCATTATGCTTCAGGCAATAAACGACTCATTGCTTCGGCAAAGGGATGGAAGATCAACCTCCAGGTGTGTTATGACCTCCGGTTTCCCGTCTGGGCACGTCATCAGTTCGCTGCCACCGGGGGACCGCCGGAATACGACCTGCTTATATATGTCGCCAACTGGCCCGAACGCAGGAACCAGGCATGGAAGACACTGTTGCAGGCCCGTGCCATCGAAAACCAGTGCTTTACCATCGGTGTGAACCGGGTAGGCAAGGACGGAAACGATGTCTATCACAGCGGCGACAGTATGGTGGTAAATCCAATGGGCGACGTGCTCTATACCAAAGCGCATGACGAAGACGTATTCACCATCACGCTAAATAAAACAGAAGTGGACGACGTACGAGCAAAACTGCCTTTCTGGAAAGACGGCGATAAATTCATGATACTGGATGCCTGAACAAAAGATTTACCGAGCGAAACAAATATTCACCGGCCACGAATGGCTCCGCGATCACGCTGTTATTACTGAAGATGGGCAGGTAACCGCTCTTACCCCGCTTGCTGAACTGCCTGGCGACTCTGGGATTTCCTATGAAACGATACTTCCCGCTTTCATCGACCTGCAGATATATGGTGCACAGGGTAAGCTCTTTTCCGTTTATCCTGAAGTAAAGACACTGGAGGCGATACACCAGTACTGCAAACAAGGCGGCGCCTATTGGTTTCAACCCACCGTAGCAACCAATACACCAGATGTCTTCAGGAAATGCATCGATGCCGTAAGAATGTATTGGAAGAAAGGTGGCGCCGGCTGCCTGGGCCTACATTTGGAAGGGCCCTGGCTCAGCGCGGACAAAAAAGGTGCGCACATTAAAGTACTAATCCATAAGCCATCCCTGGATGAAGTGATGGATCTACTGGAATGTGGTAAAGGCGTCATTAAAATGATCACGCTCGCGCCCGAAGTGTGCAGCGACGAGGTCATTGGGTATGTCCGCGAACAAGGCATCGTCATTTCCGCAGGGCATAGCAACGCAACATACGCTGAAGCCACTTCAGCCTTCGATAATGGAATACGCTGCGTCACCCACCTCTACAACGCAATGAGCGCATTGCAGCACCGTGAACCCGGGCTGGTAGGCGCTACCTTACTTCATAAGAATGCCATGGCCAGTATTATCGCGGATGGTCACCATGTTGACTGGCCGGCGATCCGCATTGCGAAAGAAATGATGAAGGATCGTCTCTTCCTCATCACCGATGCCGTTACAGAAACCACGGAAGGGGCTTACCAACACCAGGCGCAGGGCGACAAATATGTGGCGTCAGGAATATTAAGTGGCTCCGCGCTCACCATGATGCAGGCAGCCAGGAATTTGATTGATCACTGCGGCATAGATAAAACGGAAGCGTTAAAGATGGCTTGTGTATACCCTGCCCTGGCATTAGGAATGGAAGACAGTATTGGAATGATCGAACCAGGAATGACTGCCCATTTTATCGCAACCGATGAAAAGCTGGATGTCGTGCAGGTGATCTTCTAAAGGCAGCCTTCGTTATTTACTTCTTCCTGTTCCTGATCATCTCTTTCACTCGCGCGATCTTCAGGTCGATTCCTTCGCGGAGTGCTACGGAAGAAGGTTTGATCTCAACATCGGGGAAAATACCCCTTCCCGTCTTTGGAAGGTCCGCATCCACCACCAGGCGGTACATAGGCAACATGATGCGCATCCTGGTATGGGGCAAAATGATCTGTGGCAAGTGCACCGCGGAATTGCCATAACTGCCTCCTCCGGTTTCCTCCCCAAGCACCGTTACATTACTTTGGCTTTTCAATGAGTGAACGAATAACGTGGTGGCCGAAAAAGAATAGCCTCCCTGACCGTTTCCTGTTAGATGTGAAGAACATACTGATCTTATACGCGAGCGATGGCCGGATATATTGGCCATACCGGAACTTGCGGCTGATCGCAGCTACCGTGTCTGCAAGTTTGAACGGCTTTTGAACCAGGTACTGGCTAAGCCGCGTGCTGTTCATGATGTTGCCACCACCATTCTCCCGAAGATCGAATACAACATTCTCTATGCCTTGCTTCCTGATCGTCCGGAAGCTCTGCTTGAAAAACTTCTTGAGTTTACCAGAGGAAAAAGTAGCCACGCGTAAATAAGCGGTGTTCAGTGGCGTGTCAATGGTCATGCTCCGACGGCTTAGTTTCTGTGCCTCTTTGATCTGCCTGCGGGTGGGCATATATACGGTAGCGGCCCTTCTTCCGCGGCGTGATATCGTGTCTGACTTCGGGTCGTAGTTCCTGATGCGCACCGTATGCGTATTTCGGTTGGAGTCAAGGAAACGAATAGTATGAAGGCTGTCCAGTCCAAAAGTACTTTTATAGAACGCCCCGAAATTAAAACTCACTACCTGGTTCTTGAAGTTATCAGAGTAACCATCGGTGCTGATCAGTTGGAACATTGAATCCAGCACTTGTTTTGGCGAACGCCCGTTAATAGAAAGCAGGATGGTGCCCCTTGTAAATATTGAATCTCCGCGGAACGCGCTGCTCAAGACTACCAGGCTATCGTCCCAGGCCTTCACTGCAAGTGGGAATACGGGTAGCTGCGCCTTAGCGATCGCATTCGTATAACGGCGTGAATAACGAACAGAAGTGTGACCACACCGGATCTTACTCACCACCCAAGACACTTTGTTCCGGAATTCCGCCTCTGTCATCGAATCGGTAATGCTCCCGGCGATGGAATTAAAATAATGATCCATGCTATCTTTCGGTGTATACCAATAGAGGCTCGGGTGATTTGCCTCCAGCGTATTCCTCAGAACTGTCACATCCTCCAATAACTCTGAAGCGGAATACTTTTTGGAAACATCATGTTGAATAGAAGCCGTTCGGCAGGAAGCAAAGACAAAGCAGGCAATGGCCGGCAGGAAATAACTGTGCAATCTTTTGAAAGGATGTTGCTTTTCCAATTCAGACGTCTTATTGTTGGGCGAAGGCATTCCAGCCCTGCGCAGTTATATCAAATGTATTGCCAGCTTTGGTGATGAACTTCGACCCTTCGGATATCTCCGTCATATAGCCAATCACACTGATCTCTTCATTCAGAACGATCTTGTCATGGTCGGCCTGGCTGAGTGTAAACAATAACTCGTAGTCCTCGCCGCCATTCAATGCGCACACTGTTGGATCAAGGCCAAAACGGAACGCCGCCTTTTTGGTCGCTTCCGCGATCGGTAGCTTTTCCTCGTAAAGCCGGCAGCCCAGGTTGCTTTGCTTGCAGATATGCAGCACATCACTACTCAGGCCATCGCTCACATCCATCATTGCCGTCGGCACGATCGCACTTTCTTCGAAGAACCGCGTAATATCTCTTCGCGCCTCCGGCTTCAGCAAGCGGCCCACGATATAATCTTCATTCTCCAGGTCAGGCTGCACCTTGGGATTCTCCAGGTATATCTTCTTTTCTCTTTCCAGTAATGTAAGGCCAAGGAATGCCGCTCCAAGATCGCCGCTCACGCAGATTAGATCGCCCGTTTTCGCGGTACTCCTCTTTACAAAACGGTCAGGGGCTACTTCCCCAACAGCTGTTACGGAGATCACGAACCCTCGAACCGATGATGCGGTGTCTCCCCCGATAAGGTCCACGTTGTATTTTTCGCAGGCCACATAAACGCCCTCATAGAACTCATTCAATGCTTCAACAGAGAACCGGTTGGTGATGCCTAAGCTGACCGTTATATGGGTCGGTACCGCGTTCATCGCGTACACATCGCTCAGGTTCAC
>JAJTCI010000146.1 GCA_021323155.1 Chitinophagaceae bacterium
TCAGCTTACTTATACTTGAGAATTATTGCAAATCGCTACAAATCAAGTCCCTTATTAATAGAAAAGCTGAACGATACAAATTCAACGAATATTAAATCGCCCTGCAAGACAACCAGGCTTAACGTAGCAGAAGTATCTTATGCGGCACTGGACGAAATTTCGTCTCTACCGATATTCTTAATAACCCGCATTCAATTTGACGTCATCCATAATGAATGCTGGAACTTTTACGATTATTTCTATAATAACAAGAATAAGAAGGAGTTCCAAAGAATGGTCCGCGACTGGTATTCGAAAGAAAAGAATAACTACAAACCAAAAACCATTTCAAAGAAAAAGCAGACCGATTGCCAGCGGAAATACAAGATCACAAAATACTGGGACTGGAAACGGTAATCCTTCGCGCGTATTTCAAGCCCGTTTGTTACTATATTTAAGCATAGCATTTTACATGAAAACGCGCACAAGAAACACCCTTAGCATCCTGGCAATAGTTATCGCGCTTGCTTTAGCAGGTTGCTTCACCAACTCAGCAACCAAAACTTTTGTCTCCGACCAGGAACATGTCCTGGACAGCCTGCAGGAAGATAAATTAAACAGGCTCTACCTGGACCATGAAACAACAAGCACCAATCAAATCGTCCTGTTGACTACCAAAACGTTTGAAATCGATTCCACCATAGAGGCCTATTCTTTAAGAAAGTTTAATTCAATTGGCATCGGGCAAAAAGAGAAAAATAATGGCGTATTGATCGTATTCAGCGCTTCAATGCGGCAGGTAAGGATCGCAACCGGGATCGGAACAGAAAAAGTATTGAAAGACAGCATCGCTAAAAAGATCATCGATTCTTCAATGACACCCTATTTCAAAAAAGAACAGTACTTCGAAGGACTATGGAACGGGAGCACCGCCATTATCAGCTTCCTTGAAAAACCGGAAAATAAAATAACTGGAGCCAATCGGTAAAGCAACCGCCGGGGCATTTTGGCGCGCTGGACTTCCAGTCCAGCAGCGGTATTGTCTCGCTTGTAGCGAGATTCAACGAATGCACGACGGTTGTGCGGGACTTACCAGTCCCACACCGAACATGCAACTTTTATCCAGGGCATTAGCATGCCGCGAAAACCAAACAACTTCACCTGCCCACAACAAGTCGCTTTCAGGGATCTTTCCGTGAAATCCTTCGCGATCCTGCACCCTGCACACTGCAACTTGTAATCCATTACCAGCACCCGACTACCTGTTACCTGCACCCTGCAACTTGCAACCCGTTTCCTATCTTTATCCTCCTACCCAACCGCCATGAACAACACCATCCTCACACAGTTCATTTCGGAATTTGACGCCGAAATACCCTCCACCCGCAAATGCGTGGAAAGGATCCCGGAAAAACTATTCGAATGGAAACCGCATGAAACGTCTATGACCCTCGGTTACCTCACCTTACTGGTAGTTGAAATTCCCCGGTGGATCACTATTATGATCAGGACCCGCGAGATCGACTTCCAGACCTTCGAACCCTTCCAGGGAAAGACCACCGCCGAAATGGTGAAACGTTTTGAAGAAAACCTGGTAGACACGAAGCAAGCCCTCCGCGAACTCACCATGGAAGACCTTCCCAAACCCTTTGTGCTGAAGAACGGTGAGCAGGTACTGATCAATTCGCCTTTAGTTGAGAACATCAGCTCGACGCTGAATCACTGGGTCCACCACCGCGGGCAACTGACCGTCTATATGCGGTTGAATGAGATCCTGGTGCCGTCGATCTATGGACCGTCGGCAGATGAAAAGACTTTTTAAGTTATTCACACAGCGAGTTGCCTTTTGCATTTCGCTAACTGAACCATACCGGAATGAAAAAGAAACTTACCATTATTGTTATCTCTTTTATCTTCCTCGTCATAGCCGGTGTGCTCTTCAAATATTGTTCATTCTTCGGCGCTTTCGCGCCCGCTAAAGTCGTCAGCTGCCACATCATCCATCCCGATGACCGGCCACCAGAGCCACCGGCTAAGATCTGGTTCAACAGGGAAGGAAAATATTGGTGGAACGAGGAGCATGTAAATATCCCTTTCATCCACGAACGTTTTTCAAGGCGATCAATCGATACCACGGGCAGGCTGCCGCGGAGTTTTGGCACGGAGAAATTCAAGACCTGTCCGCTCACCTTTCAAAACGACCAATGGTATTTCTTCACCATCAGCGACCCACAGATCGTGGGTGTATTCTTTCATATCGATAAAGAAGGTAACACGCGGTACTATAGAATGGAGAGTGGAGTGTCGCCGATTTAAGTTCCCGTGGCACCTTTCTAAGCATTGGAAATAAGAAATAAGAAACAAAGAATAAGAAATAAGAAAATAAGGGCACGTTTCCAAAATCAACATCAAATCCGCGTCAATCCGTCCAATCCGCTTCATCCCTGCCTACCGGCAGGCAGGCGTGTTCCCCATCTTCTCTGCGTAGCAGAGATTCATCGGCGTTCCCATCCTCTCTACGCAGCAGAGAAAACAAAAAGAGGCGAATCACTTCGCCTCTTCAATCCTATCTATGTAATCTATTTCGATTTACGTGCTCCCTCATTCACCATTCACAATTGACGATTCACCAAACTACTGCGCTAACGCTATCCTTAGCTGCAACCCTGCCCGCGTATTCACCATCGGTGCCGAAGTAGACACGTACGGCGTCACCCTTCGCTGGTCAAAGAACAATTTCAGGTTGATGCGGTTATTCAGCACGTAATCGATCGAAGGCTGTATCGTCACCACTTTCTGACCGCCCGTACTGTAAGCGTTCGCCTGGTCAAGGCGACTATTGCTCTGCGCGTCATCACGCATCGCGAGGTCGAGGCGGAAATTGATATCGTTCTCCAAAGGCTTGCCTTTATTGATCAGTTTCTCCAGGAAGTTCGGCAGGTTCAGGCCACGCCTCCTCCAGCTGAAACCAAAGGTCCACTCGGTGGAGTTGAGTTCACTCAGCTGGTAATCGATCAGGCTCAGGCTCAGCTGGCGACTCTTCTTATATTCCGCGCGCACGTTCAGCTGGCTGGTAGTTGTGATGTCCACGCCGATCAACGGCTGGAATTGCTCCTGTATCGTGATGTTCGGCACCAGGAAGTAAGGCACGTAGTTGCCACTCACCGGGTCGACGAATCCAGGCGCCGCGTAATAGAACGGGTCCTGGAACAACAACGCGCTGGTGTAACTGTTCATGCTCAGGTTACCGGTGTAACCGTGCGTGATGCTGATGGTGCTGAAACTTTTCGCGAGCGCGGGTATACGACTCAATCCTGTATACGTAAGCTTCCAGTTAGGGCGCGGCAATATGCTGCGGAACGGGTTGCTCTTCACGTTCGGGTTGGATTGCTTCAGCAACGCTACATCGTACGGGCTCTTGCCCGTGTATGCGGCAATGAACGCAGGGATCAATACGTCCTGCGAATAACGGTTGTATCCTTTGGCGAAGCCATCCGCTTCCACTTGCCTCCCTGAATTCACCCAGTACTGGTTCTGCTCGGCTACGCGCTTCGAAACATCCAGGCGGTAGTTCTCAAAATTCTTAAAGGTCTCCGACACTTCGTTCGGCTTGAACTTCTTGAACAGCGTATTGAACGCGATATAACTCACGTTAAATCCACCCGCGGATAAAGGACTCAGGTGACGGAAGGTATCGAGCGTAACCGACTGCGACTTGTTCTTGAACAACTCGGAATAATCTTTATTGAAACTCTTCTCCAGGTTCAGGTCCACCATGAACTCACGCAAAGGCTCTAGCTGCGCGGTGAACGTCAGTCGCTGGTCGTATTGCTGGCGGAACAGGAAGTTGAACTCACTGCTGCGCGTGATGAGGCCTTTCGCCGCCTGTTGGCTCAACCACGCGGTGTCAGGTTGCTTACCGAACACATAGTCAAGGCCGGGCGCCATGCTGTTCCAGTTCTGTCCAAGGAAGCGCGTGCTGTCCATATAACCCGGCAGGCGGCTCCTGAAATTCTCGGAGTAATTCGCCGACACGCGTCTCACCATCGTGAAGAACTTACCCGTGCCTCTCATAAACGGACTCATCTCTACAGGCCTGTTGGCTTTGGCGATCTTCGCCGCGCGCCTTTGAGCCCTCCAGCGGTCCAACGCGTCTTTCTTCGCCTTGCCCGACAACCCTTTCGTTGCATCGCTGCGACTCGGAAGCTTTGTTTCATTATCCACGTCGGGTGTTACTTTACCCGGGTTCTTGACGTCCGTGCCTTTTTGCTTTGGCTGCACCGGGTTATCCAATGCACGCAGCCATCTTGATTTCTGGTACAGCCGCGTAAAGTCAAACTCACCATTGATCGAATGCTCCTGGCTGTTCTCGATCGTATTACCCAGGTCGATTGCAAGGCGGCTCGCACCGATCCAGTTGTAGGTTGTAGTGTAACTATACCGCGCCGTCACCCAATCAGTGAGCGGGAGTTTACCTAACGGTAATGTATAGGCTGCTACAGCGCGCTGGCTGTACAAAGTATTCCTTCCGCCCTTCCAGAAATTCTCCTGCACCGTGTCTTTCTTTTCTCTCGTGTCGATCCTGCCATAAGGCTCATCCACCCTGGCATTGTTCACCGCGGAGAAGTCCACGTTCAGTGAACGCGTGAGGTCCCAGCGTAGGTTATAGAAACGGTCGAACGTAAAGTATTTGTCGTAAGTAGTATCCACCCTTTCGATCTTTCCGTCGGAAACGATCCTTGGAACGAACTCACCGAACTGCCTGTTGATGTCGGCACGGAAGCTGAGCAAGGTAGGATTGAGGTTGATGTTCAGGTCACGGATCAACGCCAGCCACGGTGTCTTACTGCGCAACTTCTTCAACGGCTCGATGTATTTCGGCGCCGCGTTGTAAGTATAGCCCAGGCCACCACGGTGCTTTTCAATATCATTCTTCAGGATCAGCGGGTTGGTCTGCTCGAACTTGGTATAAGAATAACTCACATCCAGGTTACTGATGCTCCATGGTCTCGTTTTTCCCTTCGGCGCTACACGCACGTTCGTGAAATTGAGCGTTGTGACCGTAGTTTCATCGATAGCCGCGCTGCGAACGGAGTCGCGTTTATTGTTAAACGTGCGCATCTTATCCTTCAGCTTAATGTCCAGATCGTAAGGATCATACTCCGGTGTGCGTATCGTTTTATTGATGCTCGCGTAAACCGGTATCGTGATACCGGCAGCCTTCGGAAGCAATTTACCTGCGTCAAGACTTGCCGCCGCATCGAACTGCACCATGTTATCCCGCGCCCTTTCATTTACGCGCTGCTCGATGGTACCGAATCCTTTTGTATACGTATTAGCGGAAACTGTCAAAGTACCGATGTCTGCCATCTGCACATCCACCCTTCCCAATGCCGCGTAGCCACCGGACTCATCCAGACGCGACAAACGGAGTTCGTTGATCCAGACCTCACCGGACACCAGGTCTCCGACAGGATTGTTGTTTTCAAGGCCGATTAAGAAACCACGCACTTCGCCCAGGTTCGGGTTGCCATATACCGTGAATGTTTTATTACCGATCTGTTCGCGGAAAGGTGACGTTACAGAAAACAGGCTGGCATTTCGCTTCGCCTTTAACGAGATCAGGTCCTGGATGCTGAAGTCAAGCACGTTCAGCGCAGGCCACACCGAATCACACGACGCAGCTGAATAGGACCCGGGCTTCGTTACCTTGAGTGGCCATTTTATCTCGTAATAGTTGTTCAGGAAGTCCTGGCCAATACGCACCACTGCATACAGGTCATCATCTTCGAGTACACGGAACGTAGGGATCGATTCAGCGTGCATGAACATCGAGAGCTGGCCATACTGGCGCAGGTCAAGATTCAATGTCTTGAACACCGCCTTGCTATCCCACTGCTGCAGGTTGCGCACCTGCAGGCTCATCGCCTGTTCGTTCTGCAACAGGTTAATATTATTCGTGCTGAGGAAAGACACGCGCTCGATACCGCAAGGGATCACATAATTCACCGGCTTACGCTGGCTGTTCTCTTCCAGGTTCACTGCAGACACCAATAAAGGTGAGGTAGAAGCCGGCGTATAACTTCCCGTAGAATCTACCTTGTAAGTAAAGGTTCTCCACTGGTTGCGTACCAGGTCCAGCGTACCGAATCGCATCACCACAGAATCCTCGAAATCGGTGAGGTACATCCGCATAAAACGGATGGATTTGAAGTCGGGTATATTACCAACTTTCCTTGTATACCCTTTGATCGGTATCCGGAACTGGTACCAGGTTTCATTACCGGTGCTGTTGTTCGCATACCGGACAGCAACAGATCGCTTGTCTACGATAAAATCGCTTATCGGCATGTTCTTATACAGGTCGATCTCGTATTCGTAATATTCTTCGTTCTCGTTTAATGTATTGTCACGGTTCAGGTCTTCATTATCCGGGTAAAGTGTTGCAGCTGAAGAAAACTCGGAGCTGGTATTCGCGATGGGCGAATTGCCATGGGGGTTATTGAAGTTTTTGTACCTGCCAAGAATGCCCACGCCGGTCGGATCAAATAACGGGTCACGGTACCATATGTAGTTATCATTAGAAGGATCGCGCAATGCCTGCTGGTATATCGCCGAAGCCACTCCAAAGTTGGTTTGCAGCGTAGTTAAGTAACCGCTGTACCGCCGGATCTCATCGGTATCCACCATGCCATCGAATCCAACGTCCTGGTAAGGCCTGTCCGCCGGGTCATTGCTGAACGCCTGTGTGATCTGTATCGGGTTGATGGGTTGATAACCCCAATTGGAGCTGTCGATCTGCGCGGGGATATTTGGTGTAGGCAGGCCGTTCTCATAGAATCGTTTGCCATCCTTCAACACGTCTTCACTGATATTACCCAGGTTGATGAACAGTTTACCGGAAGCGCCAGGGTTGGTGGTCTTGATAAACGGATCCTGCACCCAGAACTCGATGAACTCTACGTTGCCGGTTTCGAAATCCGTCTGGTCGATGTTACGCATGATACCACCCCAGTTCTTCTTCCGCTGCGTGGGCAGGAATTTTCCATCAGCGTCCAGCACGCTGTTTCTCGATTCAAAATTGTATGGGCCTCTCTCCGCAGGATAATACGCAAGGTCGAATGTCACCGTCTGGCTTTGGCCAAGGTTCGGGGTACGCGCGGGGAACAGCTCGGTAGTGCTCACCATCCGCACACGCGGGTCGCTCAACTCATCCCGGTTATTTCTTAAAGGATTGTTTGAGCTGGAACGGTCTTGTAAGATCGGTTCGATATTATACCAGGCAAGCTTCGCACGGTTGCGGCCGTAATTAAGATCATCATGCAAAGAGGATTCCGGGAATGTGGAAGGTGTGGATGCAAGTGTCCACGAGATCCATGGGAAGCGAAGGTCGATGCTGTTGCGGCTTCCTTCGAAGTCGTCGATATAGATCAATCCTTCATCACCCTTACCGATCTGCGAAGGGTGCCCCGGTTTCAGATACGCGGCCTCACCATACGCGGTAACGTTGGATGACGAAGTGGTGGAATAGAACGGTAGCTTATCCAGCAGGCGCGTTAATCCCGGCCATGGTGAACGGTAAGAAAAGTCAACACCGTACATGGTATTACGGATTGGGTCTTCGCCATAATTCATCTTGGAGAAGAATGGTCTTTCACCCAGCCGCACCATCGATGCACCGAGTGACAATTTATCATTCGCCAGGTAATCGAAACGGAGCCCAAGGAAATTACGCTGCTGTATACCGAAGCCCGCGTTGTTCTCGAACTGCACGTTGATAGGCACACCCGAATTCAGGATGGCCTGGTTGATGATCTTTACGGAACCGAGGTTGTAGTCAACAGTGAAGTCAACATTCTCTGTGAGTATCTGTCCGCCGGCGGTCACAGAGACCGAACCGGGTGGTACATTGAATGCGCCTAAATAGATCTCCGATCCACCGCTGCCCTTCACCTGTCCCTGCATCACGAAGCGGTTCTTGTTCGCGAAGGTTTGCGCGATG
>JAJTCI010000147.1 GCA_021323155.1 Chitinophagaceae bacterium
AACCTGCCGTATGAACCCGGTGTGTATTATTTCCATGATGCCAAAGGGAAGGTGATCTACGTGGGCAAAGCCAAAAGCCTCCGTCAAAGAGTGGTGAGCCATTTTACCGGGCTCGACACGGGCAAGAAGCGCCAGGCGTTCCTGCGCGACATACACTCGATCAGTTATAATGTTTGTCCCACCGAGTTCTCCGCTTCTATACTCGAAAGCGTAGAGATAAAAAGGTTATGGCCGGCTTACAATTACAGCCAGAAGCGGTTTGAACAACTCTGGGGGATCTATTTATTTGAGGATGCCCGCGGCTTTCAAAGGCTGGCAGTCGACAAGAAACGCAAATACCTGGAGCCGGTCGCTTCATTTGGGCTGATGGCCGATGCGCATCGTACTTTATGGCAGCTGGTGCGAAAGTTCGGACTGCATGCCGGGCTTTGCTTCCTCGATAAGACGCAAAACCAGGATGTGCCCGAGATGACGGCCTATAATAAGTGTGTTAGCGAAGCGCTGGACTGGTTGCGCAGCCAGGAAGAAACATTCGCTATCCGGGAAAAAGAGAGTTGCATCCTGGTAGAGGCCGGGAAGTTTTATGGGATGGGTATCCTCGATGATGCTTCGATCAGCGACATCAATATGCTGAAAGAACGCCTGACACCCTACCCGGAAAATGAAGTGATCCGGTCGATGATCCGGCAGTATGTGGACCGTTATCCTTCGAAGGTGATGAGATTCGCATAGAGGCAGCAATAGTCTGTTGGCGTTAATTCAACTCCCGCACTACATCAAATGGATCAATGAATACTCTGGCCCTGTTGGTCAACCGGAGCATTTAGGGGCTAAAGCCCCGTGCAAAAAGAAGTTGCTTATCACTAGCCTGAAGGCTAGTGATATTCCGACAAGAAGTTCCTAATCAACAGCCTAAAGGCTGGTGTTATGGGCACTATAGATTTCTTCCAATTCAACAATTTTTTCTTTCTATTTCCCGCGGTTACTTTCGCGCTCCTGCCTGCAGGCGCAAGGCAGGATAACAGAACCATACTAAAAATAATATGATCGAATTCGCACAACAGGTAGCCGGAGCATTGAACATTAGAAAACAACAGGCGGAAGCAGTACTGGAACTACTGGCGGAAGGGGCCACCATACCTTTCATTGCCCGGTACCGTAAGGACCGTACCGGCGCGCTCGATGAAGTGCAGATCCAGCAGGTGCAGGAACACGCGAAGGCAATGAAGGAATTCTCCGAGCGAAAAGCTTTCATCGAGAAAACGATCACGGAGCAGGGAAAGATGACCGACGTTTTGCAGGCACAGATCAATAAAGCGCTGACGGTAGCGGAACTGGAAGATATTTACCTTCCTTATAAACCAAAACGGAAGACCAAAGCACAGGTGGCCCGGGAAAATGGCCTCGAGCCCTTAGCGTTCCTTGTTATGGAACAAAACGACGTGGACCTTATCGCTGAGGCCGGGAAGTACGTCAACGAAAAGATCAGTTCAACTGACGAAGCCCTGCAGGGTGCAAGAGATATCATAGCCGAAACCATTAATGAAGATGCACAGGTGCGCGCCAAACTCCGTAAACTGTTTGAAGACACCGCCACGCTGCAAAGCAAAGTCCTGACGGGTAAAGAGCAGGAAGCCATTAAATACAAAGACTACTTTGACTTTTCAGAACCAATTCATAAGATACCTTCTCATCGTACGCTCGCGGTGCTAAGGGGATTCCTGGAGGGGTTTCTCCGCATCAGCATTGCACCTGTGGAAGAGGAAGCGTTATACATTCCCGAGCAGTTATATATCAAAGGACAAAACGCCTGTACCGACCAGTTGCGGAAAGCGATCAAGGATGCTTACCGGCGTTTGTTGCAACCGAGCCTTGAAACAGAATTCCGGACCGCGCTGAAGCAACAGGCCGACGAAGAAGCGATCAATGTATTCGCGGAAAACCTTCGGCAATTATTGCTGAGTTCCCCCTTGGGTAGCAAAAGAGTACTGGCCATCGATCCCGGTTACCGTACGGGATGTAAAGTGGTATGCCTGGATGAGAAAGGAGAGTTGCTGCACAACGACCTCTTCTATGTTCATGAAGGCAATAAGCAATACGAAGCGGAACATATCATCCGCGGCCTGGTGGACAAGTACCAGGTGCAGGTATTCGCCATCGGCGATGGAACAGGAGGACGAGAAACAGAACAATTTATCAAGAAACTGCAATTGAACCTGCCGGTGTTCCTGGTGAATGAAGACGGCGCTTCTGTCTATTCCGCCTCTGAAACCGCGCGTGAGGAATTTCCTTCTCATGATGTTACCGTACGTGGTGCGGTGAGTATCGGCAGGCGGTTGATGGACCCGCTCGCCGAACTGGTGAAGATCGATCCCAAAGCCATTGGTGTGGGACAATACCAGCACGACGTGAACCAGTTCCGGTTGAAGGAAAGGCTGGACCAAACAGTGGTGAGTTGCGTAAACCAGGTAGGCGTAAACCTCAATACCGCGAGTAAACACCTGCTGAGCTATGTGAGTGGCATCGGTAATTCGCTCGCAGAAAACATTATCCGCTATCGCAGCGAAGTAGGCAGGTTCAGCGAACGCAAACAACTGCTGAAAGTGCCCCGCCTGGGGGACAAGGCTTTCGAACAGGCCGCGGGCTTTCTACGGATCAACGAAGGCAGCAACCCGCTTGATAAAAGCGCCGTACACCCCGAGGCCTACGAACTGGTGCAGGCCATTGCGGCAGACCATAATGTGCAATTGGAAGAATTGGTCGGTAACGAACAGCTGATCAAATCCATCGATCATAAAAAATATGTGACGGGAAAATTTGGTGAACACACGGTAAAGGATGTGTTGAACGAACTCCGTAAACCGGGGTTGGATCCACGTTCTGAAGCCCAACAATTCGAGTTCGCCGCGATCTATTCAATTGATGATGTAAAAACAGGCATGGTGGTGCCGGGTATAGTAACGAACCTTACACGGTTCGGAGCTTTCGTTGACATTGGCGTAAAGCAGGACGGACTTGTGCATGTGAGCGAGATCGCGCATAAATACATCACCGACCCGGGCGAAGTGCTCAAGCTCAACCAAAAGGTGGAAGTGAAAGTGCTGGAAGTGGACGCGGCGCGCAAACGGATCGCTCTGTCGATCAAGCAAACACAGGAATCGCCGGCGCGGCGCGAAGCAGGGGGTAAGAGACAGGTCCCGGTAAACAGGAGCGAAAAGCAACCTGCATCGATGGATGATGCCCTGGCCGCGTTAAAGAGCAGGTTTAAATCCTGATTAACGTTCCATATTATTGAAATCAGGCGTTAACGCTTATTTTTAAGAAAATCATATGAAGATCGTATCCCGCAGGACCTTACTGTTATTATTCACACTGGTGCTCCTGGCTCCTTTGGCGTCATTCCGGCCTCATGAAAAGGGAGCGAATGCTACAAAGGAATTCGATCTCTGCAATGGAGTGGCGTTCATAGCTGAATCATTTTATGATGCTGAGTATGACAGTGTAAAAGGGAAGGTGCACCCGGAGTATATGGACGAGTTTGAGTCGCTGGTGAAAATAAAAGGGTTCAACCAGCAACGTGTATTCGAAGAGGATGATGAGATATATTTTGAAGCACGGTACACGAAGCCCTTCAAAAGCGCGGCAGATATAAATGCACAACTGAAGAAGCTTGCGGAGGAACTGGAGGGATGTTTAATCATTAAGCCGGAATACCTCGAGGTCGATGCTTATGTTATTTACACGTTTGATTTTGGGGAAGGAGTGGAGATAGAACTGTCATCGAATCATTATAAGACCGATAAACGCTACATCAATCTTGACATCACCCAGGTAAGGTAACTATCCAGGTTTCGGAACTTCAATTCTGTGATAGTTTGATGGGGAAAAGCTATATTTAGGTAAACGTACCCAAATGAAACCCCTGACCATCCTGGCTGCATTGCCATTGATTTACCTGTTGTTATCTTTTTACCCGCCCGAAAACAAGTTCTCACCGCCCAAAGAAATGTCACAATGCGAAGGCGTTAAAGCAATCGCGGAAGCCTTTAAGAAGGCGGAGTATGACAAGGTAAAAGGTGAACCGCTTGACGATTTTTCAGAAGAAAGTTCGTCCCTGATCACCCTCACGGGGTACGAAGACCCGGAGGTATATGAGGATGAGACGGAAATATATTTAGAGGCGCGATACGATAAATTCTGGAAGTCTGCCGATGAAATGAACACACAGTTGAAAAAACTGGTGGAAGAATTGCAAAAATGCCTGAACCTAAAACCGCAGCGCCTTGCTACTGACAAATTCACCTTCTACATATTCCGGTATGCAGATGATGTGGAAGTAAAATTAACGGGTGCCTATGCGGCCCGGTCCGACCGTTACCTGGATATAGAGATCAACAGGCAGAAATAATTATTGGAGTAGCCTGCAGAATTCGTTCCTGCTGATCATCCTGGCGCCAAGGCTCTCCAGGTGTTCTGTATGCACCTGGCAATCGATCAGTTCTATTCCAATCGAATCCAGATACTGCACATACCGTATGAAGGCGAATTTACTGGCGTTGCTTACGTGGCTGAACATGCTTTCACCGCAGAACACATTGTTCACCCGGATACCGTACAAGCCGCCTACCATTTCGCCATCCTTGTAAACCGAGGCGCAATGCGCGTGGCCCATCCGATGAAGCTCGCTGTAGACACTGATGAATTCATCGCTGATCCAGGTGCCTGGCTGGTCCTTCCGGTAGGCCTGCTGGCAGTTGCGCATTACTTCGGTAAAGTCCTGATCGATGTAGAATTCGAAAGCATCCTTTTTTAGCAGCTGGCGCATGCTGTGGCTGATCCTTAATTCACCGGGAAACAATACGAAACGGGGGTCAGGGCTCCACCAGAGCGGGATACCACCATCGTACCATGGAAAAATACCCTTGGTGTACGCGAGTAACAATCGTTCTACGGTGATGTCGCCACCAAACGCGAGGAGGCCATCACCCATCGCATCCTCCACAGGAGGGAACCAGTTTTTCTCATCTAAAGCGAATAGGGGCAAAGGGATTTGAAGTTTGAGGTTTGTAGTTTGAGCTGTTCGCCCTTTGGAATATATGCCTGCCTGCTGGCAAGCATTACGTATACTGATCACTTATTCTGCCATTACTTCGATCGTGGCACCGATACCTCTTTCGGTGATCGCGTCGCACATTGGTTTGAGGGTATCGTATTCACCCTGCTTCACAGCGTATTTTCCCTGGAAGTGGATCAGCATCGCGCATTGCTCCGCCTGCTCCTGGCTGTGGTTGCAGATCTCGACCAGTGTCTCGATCACCCAATCGAAGGTATTCACCTCGTCATTCCACACTACCAGCGAATAGGGGTGCTGGGTGCTGACGAGCGTGTCGGTATCCTGCTCCTGCAGCGGCTTCTTTTCATTTTCACTCAACCACATGGTGCAAATTTATCAGGTATGCAGATAAAATCATCGTTAAGATTGAATTTCTGCCTTCGGAAACCTTTTCCGCCAATTTTCCTTTCCCAGCCGAAAGGTCATAGTAACTGGTGATGGTCACTCCAATTGAATATCTTTTCTCAACATATTAACGAAAGCCCAAACTTGTGTATCTTCTCAAAAAATTGCCATGGAAAGAGTAACGGGGCCAGGCGGCTTCTTTATCAAGTCGAAAGACCCAAAGACATTGTGCGCCTGGTACGAAAAGCACCTCGGGGTGCCGTTCAACGGTAACACCTATGCAAACTTCGTTTGGAAGAATGACAACCCGGATGCACCTGGTAGCACCGTGTTCTCTTTTTTCGGGGAGGACACTAAGTATTTCGATCCGTCGAAAAGCAGTTGCATGGTGAACTTCCGGGTGAAGGATCTTCGTGTGTTATTAGAGGCGTTAAAGCAAGAAGGAGTGTGGGTAGACGAAAAAGTGGAAGAATATGATTACGGCAAATTCGGCTGGATCATGGATCCCGAAGGCAACAAGATCGAGTTATGGGAGCCCGTGGACGGCGCTTTTTAAGCCTGCTTCAGTTTCTGCAGGTCATCGATCACGCTGGCGTAGCTGCTTCCGACAGGGATATCTTTTCCGGCGACCGTTAATTTCTGGCGGTTGAATTTCTCGATCTTGTTCACCGGCACAATGTAGGAACGGTGTACGCGTATGAATTCCCGTGGCGG
>JAJTCI010000148.1 GCA_021323155.1 Chitinophagaceae bacterium
GTATAATTACCGGGTGGGAGTTTTGGAAAATCCTTTCGGCGGTCATTAGTGGTGATCCAATCCTCTCCATAGCCTTCCAGTTTATACTGGTACTGGATCTTCCCTGGTTGCGAGTAAAACAACCCGGTGTAATAAAAACTGATATTGTCTTCGCTTGCGGAAAATACATGGCCATCCCTTACATCTGCGTCATTCAGGAATAACTGTATACGATCAATCGTGATGCGGGGTTGCGCTTTTGCCAGTGAAGAAGTATAACGGTACACCGCATCGTTAGCGATGAAATAGATGTCGCCATTACTGCCCGCGGCTACTGCATTAAGGTCAGTGTTGATATCCCGCAATCCCTGCTCTGCGTCCAGGTAGCTGATCGCGCCTGTTTTTGTATCTATAATATCGATACCGGACTTATGTACCACGTATAGATTTCCGTTTCCGTCCGGCACCAGCGAAGTGATGTTTAAGTCGCTAAGTCCTTCTGCTAGGCCGTAATGCCGGAATTGGTTCCCATCGAACTTAACAAGGCCGCCATTGAAAGTCGTGAACCAGATCGTCCCCTGCGGATCTTCTGCCACCCGGTATGCCACTTCGCTTTTCAATCCCTGCGCCTGGCCATAGTTGGTGATCTGTCCTTTGTCAAGCATCGCGATGCCTTTGCCATCTGTGGCGAACCAGGTCCTGTCTTTACTGTCAACGAAAATATTGTAGATATAATTGGTGCCGATGCCACCGATCGTCGTTATACTTTCGATCGAGAGCGGGTGGTTGATATCGTTATTGGCCTCCGTCAGCCTGGCAAGTGTTGCCCCTTCAAGACTGGCCAGCCAGACGTGGTCGTTCTTTCCTGTGATCGAGAGCACGCTGGCCGACTGCAACACCTTATTCTCCGTGATCTTTCTGAACTTACCGTTTGCTGGGTCAAGGATAAACGCGCCGTTGCCCATCGTACCGATCCAGATATTCTCAAACTTATCTTCATACAGCGCGGTGATCTGGGAGTTGATGGTCACGGGTAGCCGGTAGATCCTTTCTTTCCATTGTCCGGAAGGATCTTTCTCCAAGTGCCGCAGCCCCTCCCGCACATTCATCCATAAATGATCGTCGCGATCGATGAGCAAGGTATGGGTGTTGGCTGCCTCAGCGGCGGGCAAGCTGATCAGGGACTGGAGTTTGCTGCCATTGGTTCGGATGAGTTGGTCGTTGCTGGCAGCCCAGGTATTCCCTTCAGCGTCTTGTAAAAAATGTGTAATAACCAGGTCAAGGTGTTTTACGAGTCTCTCCGGGATGTCCTCGTGCGCCCCTGGGTCTGTTGATAAACCCGCCTTATATACACCATCGTTGTACCCGATCCATAAATGCTGCCCCGAGATCAAAATCGCATTGACCTTGCCCCTTGGCCAGTTCCGGTTGTAGGCAAAACCCGGTGTTGTTGAATTTTGACGGTACACTATCCCAATGCCTCCGTCATCTGTTCCGTAATAAATATCCTTATTCCGGCTGGCCAGGCACCTTACAATATTATCCTGCAGGCCGTCAGTAGTGGTGTATTGTTTTATATGTTTCTTGTCCTTAACTGAACAGAGATTGATACCGCGATCGGTGGCGGCGACAACCCCGGTATTGTCTGCCATAACATCGTACACATAATCATCACTAAGTCCGTCATCTGTGTTGATGTTATAGAATTGCTTATCCTTATAATAATAAAGCCCTTCACCCGCCGTGGCGATCCAAACCACCCCTGCCGAATCCTGTATGATCTTTTTGATTGCTTTAGTAGGATGCCCCTCTTCGGGGTTTTGAAGAACTAGTTGGTGCTGCTGCAACCACCCCAGCTTGCCATCGCCGAAGCCTATCCAGGTCTTTCCATCTTTTGTCTCGCAAATGGACGTGACATCCGTTGGAACGTTTTTCTCCGCTTGTACCTTCTGGAATGAAACACCGTCAAATCGATAGAGACCGGTGGTGGCACCAACCAGGATATAACCCCGGCTTTCCTGGTACAGGCAATTGATTGTAGGCGCTACGGCGCCGCCGGGCAACGTATATGTTTTATAAAATGGAGTTTGGGCGAAAGAACGGGAAGACAGGAACAACAGGATCAGGAAGACGGTGCGGGCAGTAAACGTCATTGCTACCTTGGTTGTAAAGTAGATGCTACCTCCACTTTTATCTCGTTCGCCAGTTTCTGGTATACTACTTTAGGAATAGGGATATTATGGTCGTTCAGTAAAACCGTGAAATTACTCTGTAAGGTAAAGATATTATCCTTTATGTTGAGGGTGCTTTTAATGATCCGCTCTTTCTCTACCCCGTGTATGTTCAGCATACCCTTCGCGCGTACGGCATACGATCCGTTCTTTGTAAATTCAACGTCTTCTATGATCTTGCCTTTGAAAGAAGCCTCGGGGTACTTCTCCGTCTGCATATAATTCTCGTTGAAATGCTCTCGCTGCGTCTTGCTGTTGAATCCCTGGAATGAACTGATAGCTACTTTAAAAGAGAATTCGCTTTTAGCAGTGTCCAGCAAACCTACGAGCCCGTCCGAAGAAGCCTTAATGATCTCCAGCGGCGCATCCGAACGGAAATGGATCTTGCCGGTCGTGGCATGAAACAACTTGGGCGCGGGAACCCAGGCAGTGAAGGCGACCATGCCTCCGGCCAGGATCATTACCCATTTTAAAAAGAGACGCCCATTCATTGCTGCAATTTACTTCATCAAAAACTGGAAAGATGTTAATTACTTCCTTTTGCCAATCTGGAAAACCCTTGAGATGTTAAAGCCAAAATGAATATCGCCATTGCCCCAGTCACCCGGCGTCTCCGTTATGAACTGGCGCTCGGTCATACCCCTCGAATTGGTAAAATGCAGCTGGAAAACGTGTCCCCCTGTTTCAATATCGAAGCCAATGGAAAGGGGATTTCTCAACTCAGAACCTGCCATCATTTCTAGTTTGTGGTCCGGCAATTGGTAATAATACTCCAGGTTGATACTTAGCCGCTGGGTGAGTTTCAACCGGCCACCTACACCCAGGGAAAATAGATCGTTGGGGTCACCGGCACGTGGCACCACGTTACTGTGCACCCACGTAGGCATCAGTTGCAACGAAAAGTCAGTACTGAATTTTCTGGCGAGGATCAGCTGCGTTACGTAAGACACTTTATCACTGGTATGCAGCTTCACCACTACAGGGATATTGTAATTATTCTTGATCGATGCCGTGTCCGTAGAGAACATCATGCCTGCCATTACGCTGAGCGACACGGGCATCTTTTTCTCTCCCGTCGCCTGGCGAAGTACGCGGTACTTAAAGAAGGCGTCATACTGTTTCTGGAACGTACTACGGCCCCAGCCCACCATCAGCCTGTCGGTGATGCCATAGTCAAGTCCCATTCTCATAGTCGCGTTGTCCAGTCCGAACAACTGGTAAAACCCGTTGTTCAGCGTTCCAAAACGGTGTGAGATTTTCATATCGAGAATCCCCTTGGGAATATTCTCGATCGAATGGCCGTTGATGATACGCGTGGTCTTGAACGTGGCTTCCACCAGCTCGGTGCTTGACTTTTTAGCATCCAGTTCCTCGTCCATCAGCTTATCGATGTCAAGGGAATCATCCTGAGCCATTAGAGAGGCGGATGCAAACAGCGCCAGCATTGTTAGTTTCAGATTTCTCATAATCATTATTTGGCGATTCGGGGTAAGGGCCTATTTCTTATCGTAAGTGCAGTCGACTTTTACGGTGATCGTCTGGGCGATCTTCTTCTCGTGGATGGCTTCGCCGCTCACGTTAAACTCGGAACGCTTCACCTTAAACTCCGCCTTTGCTGTCACCTTGCCGCCCTTTACGGTGATCGTACCGCTGGTGGTAAGTGGCTTCGTCACATCCTTGATGGTGAGATTACCCGCTACGGTAACATTATAGGTGCCATCCTTGCTGAAATCAACAGCGGAAATATTGCTGATGGTGCCGGTAAAACTCGCCTTAGGGTATTTAGCCGAGTTCATGTACGTATCACCGTTAAAGTGCTTCTGCATGTCTACGCTCTTGAATTTGAAACCAAGGATTGCTACCCTGAAATCGAATTTCCCGGTAGTGGCATTCAGGGTGCTTACCACCTCGTTATTGGTCGCGTTGATATCTTCGATAGGCGTGCTCGAATGAAACGAGATCTTACCGTTCTTGGTTAAATAACTTTGTGAAAACGCACTGGCTGTGCCTGCCACCACGAAACTCAGTAATACGATCAGCTTTTTCATAATTATCGGTTTTTAGATTTTTAACTTTAATTGTTTGGTGCACCTCTGTTCACCCAGGCAATGATCTTGTCAATATTGCACTTGGCCATTTTGGGCTGGTTGAAAGGCATCGGCGTCGCACCGGGTGAATGTGTTACGGCAAGTACTAGCTTGCCGCTGTTTACAAAATTGTTTTTTAGTAACGTATAGTCGTCGAACTTTCTGCCGCCACTTGCGGACGCCGTACCTGAATGGCAGGCGTAACAATTAGCCGATAGGATGGCCACGATGTCCGTGCTGTATTTCACATTTGTGGTGTCGCAACTGGCTGCTTGCGGGTAAACCAATTCGGCCTTATCATAGTAACACCCGCTGAGGATCAGTGTGACTAAAATGGTGGTCAGCGATAAAATAGCCAGGCTTTTTTTCATTGCTTTGGTTTTAATTATTGGGTGCGCCGGACTGGATCCATTTCTTGATCACGGTGATCTGGCATTCCTGCAGTTTCGGATTGCCCATCGGCATTGGTGTATAACCTGGTGAATGCGTTACCGCTCCCGCCAGCCTTCCATTGTCCGCTACCGCTTTCAGCCCCGCATGTGTACTGTAATTAAGACCCCCCGAAGGTGTCGCGCCGCTATGGCAATTGATACAATTGGCATCTACGATCTTTTTCACCGATGTATACGTGAACACCGTGGTATCGCAAGCGGAGGTGGCACAGCCCGCGGTATTCTTAGCCCCTTGGTTGATCCAGTCTTTTATCAACGTGATCTGCGCCGGTAATAAACGCGGGTACGGTGCTCTTGGCATACGATCGTCTTCATCCTCTTCCACCAACACCCTGTACACCTTGCTGCCTGCGGCGTTGCCGGGTTTGATGTCTTTTTTCATAATGTTCGCGTAAGAATCAAAGACATAACCTTCCTGGGCAGTAGCTGCGTTGTGGCAACCACTCTTTGCGCAACTGCTGCGAAAGATGGGAAGAATGTCACTCTCGAAACAAACCTCTGCCGTCCCGGGAGGAGTTACACCGCCGCCCGTTCCACCACCGGTCCCCGGGTCAATGGGATTCACGATCGCGTGTTTACAGGCATACAGAATGATCATTCCAAATATGAGTATCAGTACCAGCGTTTTTTTCATAGGACCGTCCGCTTATTTCTTTATGATGACACCTTCATTGATCGGGATGCTCGTAAGAAGAAATCCTGTACAGATACCTTTAAAGGTGATCGTACTTCCCGTTTTGATCTCTCCCGGGTCATCTTTGAATTTGCAATTGATCGTTACCTCCGGATCAGAGGTAGCTAACTCCACACTCGTCATATTGGCGTCGTCTTTAGTCACTGACTTAACAACCCCGGTAACTTGGATTGCTTTGTTGTTGTAAAGAGTATCCGCTTGGGACTCGTTGGTGCTGTAAGCTTTATATAACTGCTCGGCAGTCACCTCGATACCCTGCTCCTTTTTCACATCCCGGTGTGGTTTGCTGTTGAGGTAGTATACGTAGCCCTTAACAATTCCAAAAACCAAAAGGCAAGCGACCAGAATGCCCAATACCGCTTTTTGCCATGTCTTCATTGCAATCCTGTTTGAGTCTCAAAAATCGGTCATGTAAAGGGCGTTCTGCAGCAAAACTGACTGAACCGGGATTTTAAGCTACTGAAACGGTAAATCGGGCTGGATGGAGGTTGCTTTAAGCTGAAGCAGTGGGGGTTAACCCTTTACATATTGCTGCACGGGCAGGCGGTTCGCGAGGCTGCGGGCGAGGGTCATCTCATCAGCATATTCCAGTTCACCGCCAAAAGCGATACCCCGCGCAATGGTGGTCACCCGGCAGGAGTGAGGCTGGAGTTTTTTCTGGATATAGTAGATCGTTGTGTCACCCTGGATATTGGGATTGAGCGCGAATATCAGTTCTTCGGTTTCT
>JAJTCI010000149.1 GCA_021323155.1 Chitinophagaceae bacterium
ATTTGAACTTATTGTTCACCAATTTCCTGAAGCAACATTGTCCGCCTGGTGGCAGGTAGCGAAAAGACAAAATCATCACCGGACCGGCTTCCTTACAAGAGCCGGTCTTCTTATTTAAATGAGCTGGATATTTTCCTATTGCAAGCTTGCAAATTTGAAAGGTGTTTGCTAATTTTAAGTGCCCAACTAAGTTGTTACGTTTAGCAAATTGTTTTTTCAACCCTAAGAACATGAAAGCATACAACAACGAGTTGACCCGGTTGGGCTACAACATCCGCAAATGGCGTGAGCTGAAAGACATCAAACAGCAGGAACTCGCCCACGAACTCCACAAAGACAAAAGCTGGCTGAGCCAGGTTGAGAACGGAAGGATCGACATCTCGTACACGCAGGTGAACCGGATCGCGGGACTACTTTCGATCAGGCCGTCTTTGCTGTTCGAGGATTTCCCCTCGATGTTGCCGTCAATGGAAGCCGGCAGCGATCATACCAGCAACCTGCAGAACATTACGGTGATGGTGAAGGAGATCCTTAGCTCTATCAAGGACTACAAACCCGGTAACTGAGCGGGTCGAGGAAAAAGTATTCAACGGGCTATACCCGGACGTATTCGCCTGGCAGCGCGCAGGCGTGTGCCGGTGGTGGGCTAAAGCCCGGAATTCCTTGCAGTCATGATCACCAGCCTAAAGGCTGGTGTTAGGAAAGAATTACCTCTTGGGATAATGGAAGCCGGTACTGATGAATGGTACCAAGCCTAAAGCATGGGGCCAGGAAGGCCATGCTGGTCTAGATTCCCGGTCAATGTGCTCATGGGATAGCATAAAGGCTGAAGTCAATAGATGACCGCTTTGAGTGCTCTGCCGATCCGATGTAATTCGATAGCTTTATATCAACCTCCAAACTACTGCTATGAGTTATTTTACACCCGGGTTTATTAAATTCTTCAAAGAGCTTTCGCAAAACAACACATCCGAGTGGTTCAATGAACACCGGAAGGTATACGAGGCTGAAGTGAAAAAACCCTTTGCAGCGTTCGTGGATGAAATGATCAAACGAATAAAAAAGCACGAACCGGAAATCAATATCAAAGCTCCGGATGCCATCATGCGCATCAATAAAGACACCCGGTTTTCCAAAGACAAGACACCGTACAACACACATGTAGCGGCCAACATTTCGGCTTACGGAAAAAAGGACAAGTCGTATCCCGGCTTCTATTTCCAGTTCTCACATGACAAGATCGTCATGTATGGTGGCGCATACACGATCGAGACACCCGCGTTGCAGAAGATCAGGAGCTATATCGCGCAGCATCAAAAAGCATTTGCCAGTGCTTATACCGACCCTGCATTTGTTGAAAAGTTCACGCGCATACAGGGCGAACAAAACAAACGCCTGCCCGAAGAATTCGCAGCGGTAGCTGACAAGGAGCCCTTGATCGCCAATAAACAATTCTTTTATTCGGCGGAATTGAAGCCCGACATTCTGCTTATTGAAAAGCTGCCTGATACGCTGATGGAATTTTACGTGGCCGGCAGAAAGGTCAACACATTCCTCAAAGCGGCCCTTAAATAAGGACCTCCTATTCCCTGGACCGGACAAAAAGGCCCGGATAGGCAGCCGTTTGGCACCAAATTTTGAGTACTCAGTCTCAACAATTTAGACTGAAGAGATGACGGTCCCCGAAAAACTACAGCGATACATACGGTTTATCAGCTTCATCGCGAAGTATTGGAATAGTGACGTCATGAACCAGGCGATGAATACCGCTTTAGATGAAGCACCTGCGGGTGCGGAAGACCAAACACAAAAAAAATCATATCAGAAGCCGGATGAGCTGGTGCAGGACCTGAAAGATATGGGCCCGGCCTGGGTGAAACTTGGCCAGCTGCTTTCAACGCGGCCTGACCTTTTACCCGACGATTACCTGAAAGCGCTCTCCACCCTGCAAGACGATGTAGAAGAGATACCGTACGACGACGTGCAACAACTGGTGGAAGAAGAACTTGGCGTACGTATCTCCAAGGCATTCGCCACGTTTGATGAGAAGCCGCTGGCATCCGCCTCTATCGGGCAGGTACACAAGGCAACGTTGCGGTCGGGTTTGGAAGTGGCTGTGAAAGTGCAAAGGCCTGGTATCCGAAAGAAATTTATCGACGAGCTCGACACTTTGAAAGAGGTGGCGGGCTTCGCAACGAAGCATAGCAAGGCAGCGCGAAAGTACGCGCTGGATAGTTTACTGGAAGAGCTGAGGCATATACTCATCAATGAGCTGGATTACCTGAAAGAAGGACAGAACCTGGTGATACTGGGTGAAAACCTAGCGGGTTTCAGCAACCTGGTGGTTCCTCAACCGATAGATGATTACTGTACGTCGCGCGTATTGACAATGGAATATGTACAGGGACAAAAGATCACCGCGCTCAACCCGGTGGTGAAGACGGAGGAAAACTTTGAACCGCTGATCGACAGTCTTGTTGAGGCTTACCTGAAACAGATTATTGTAGACGGTTTTGCCCACGCCGATCCTCACCCCGGTAATGTGCATCTTACGCCTGACAACAAGATCGTATTGATGGACCTGGGTATGGTAGCCAAGTTCAGCCACAAGTCGCAGGATAAGTTATTGAAACTGCTCATCGCCATCAGTAATATGGATGGTGACGCGATGACCGATACATTGCTGTCAATGAGCGAATATGAAAAGGGCCTGGAGACCGGGCAGTTCCGTAAGCACATCAACCGCATGGTGATGGACAACCAGGGTTATATGGCCAAGGAGATGCAGATGGGGCGTTTCCTGATACAGGTGAACCGTGTTGCGGCGGATGAGGGCATTCATATCGGTGTTGAACTGAATATCCTGGGAAAGATACTTGTGAATCTCGACCAGATCGTGGCTACGCTCACTCCTGAATTCGACCTGCAGGGCTCCATACGGAGACACGTTGAAAAGCTGATGCAGCAGAAACTGCTGAATGAATTGAAGCCGGGCAACTTGTTGAACGCATTGGTGGACGCAAAAAACCTGGCGAAGAACCTTCCTGACCGCATTAATAAGATCACTGAAAAACTCGCCAACAATGAGTTCGAGATCAAAATAGATGCGATCGACGAACAGCGTTTTACAGATGGCTTCCAGAAGGTCGCCAACCGGATCGCGCTTGGGCTGATCATCGCGGCGATGATCGTGAGCGCCGCCATGCTGATGCAGGTGCAAACCTCATTTACGATCTTCGGCTATCCCGGCCTGGCGATGATCTTCTTTATCGCGGCGGCGGCAGCGGGTTTCGCGTTCATGTTCACGATCATCATGCGGGACGAGAATTTCACCAAGAAGAAAAAGAAAAACAATTTCTAGTATCCATCGCGGGTAGTTATACAAAACGAAAGAAGCCCTGGAAAAGGCTTCTTTCTAACCTATACATGAGAAAACTATAACCTATCTTTTGACGTTTACAATCCCTTTAAGGTTCTCAACCGGTGCCACCTGGTATTCTTCTGGTCTTCGGCGGTTTGGAGGAACTGTTCAGCGAGTACGGGATTCTTTGCCTGGATCACCTTGAACCTGTTCTCGTGGTACATGAACTCTTTCAGCGGGATGCTCGGGTCCTTGCTGTCTATCACAAACCGTTGCCCTTCGGGCTTCATCGGGTTGTAATGGAACAAGGGCCAGTAACCACTCTTAACAGCGAAATCCTGCTCTTCGGCACCATGGCTGATATCAATGCCGTGCGCGATGCAATGGCTGTATGCAATCACCAGCGAAGGCCCGGGATATGCTTCTGCTTCAATGATCGTCCTGAGGGTATGCGCGTCATTGCTGCCCATGGCGATCTGCGCCACGTAGGCCGTACCATGCGCGATGGCCTGCAATGCGAGGTCTTTCTTAGCGGTCGATTTCCCGTTCACGGCGAATTTTGCAGATGCGCCGATCGGAGTAGATTTTGATTTTTGTCCGCCTGTGTTGCTATACACCTCGGTATCGAGCACCAGGATATTAACGTTCTCCCCTGTTGACAGGATATGATCCAACCCGCCGTAGCCAATATCGTAAGCCCATCCATCGCCGCCTACGATCCAGAGGGATTTTTCGGAAAGGAAATCCGCGAGGTGCAAGAGGTTTTTTGAGGCCGCGGAAGGATTTCTTTCCAGGCGGTGTTTTAATTCCTTGATCAGTTCATTTTTTGAGCGGATCTCTGCTTCGGTTTGTTCAGGAGCGGTGGTGATCGAATCTGCCAGGTCTTCCCCGACCACGTGCGCCATTTGCTTCAGGAGTCGCTGTGCGGATTCTTTTTTCTTTTCATTTGCCAGTTTGATGCCCAGGCCAAACTCCGCATTGTCTTCAAAAAGCGAGTTGGCCCAGGCCGGCCCGCAACCTTCTTTATTGGTGGTCCACGGCGTGGTAGGCAGGTTGCCACCGAATATTGAAGAGCAACCGGTGGCATTGGCTACGATCATTTTCTCGCCATAGAGTTGCGTCAGTAGTTTCAGATAAGGTGTTTCGCCGCAGCCGGCGCAAGCCCCGGAAAATTCAAATAGTGGTTGGAAGAACTGCGAGCCTTTCACCGTGTTGCGGTTAACACGCGTACGATCAACTTCCGGGAGGGACAGAAAGAAGTCCCAGTTCTTTTTCTCTTCTTCCTGGAAAGGTGTCTTATCATACATGTTGATGGCCTTATGATAAGCATCAGTCTTACTGGCCATGGGGCAATATTCAACACAGAGCTGGCAACCGGTACAATCTTCGGTAGAGACCTGTAGTGTATATGCCTCTTTCGTTTTATCCCATTCTTTGCCGATTGGATCCACGTATTTGAAAGTGCTTGGTGCATCCTTCAGCAGTCCCTTATCATAAACTTTCGGCCGGATGGCAGCGTGTGGGCAGATCAGGAAGCATTTACCGCATTGTGTGCAGAGGTCGGCATCCCATACGGGAACGGCGTCGGCGATGTTGCGTTTTTCCCATTTGGTTGTACCGGAAGGATAGGTGCCGTCCGCGGGGAAAGCGCTCACCGGCAAATCGTCGCCTTCGCCTGCAATGATCTTCGACAGCACGTTTTTCACAAAGTCTGGCGCATCGGCAGGAAAGTCAGCAGTCGATACCCGGTTTCCAATTGTAAAACGGGAGTAATCGACCTGGTGCAGCCCATCCACTGCCTTATCGACCGCTTCATAATTCTTCTGGACGACGGTTTCTCCTTTCTTCCAATAAGAATCGTATATCGCCTCTTTGATCTTCGCGATCGCTTCGTCGCGTGGCAGTATCTTGCTGATCGCAAAGAAGCAGGTCTGCAGAATCGTATTGATGCGGTTACCCATGCCGGTTTCTTTAGCCACCGCGTGTGCATTGATCACGTAGAATTCCAATTCCTTCGATACGATCTCTTCCTGAATCTTTTTCGGCAGGCGTTCCCAAACCTCGTCTTTCGAGTATGGTGCATTCAGCAGGAAGGTAGCACCGTGTTCCGCGTCTTTGAGTATATCAAATTTGCCGAGGTAATTGAAATGATGGCAGGCGACGAAATTCGCCGAGTTAACCAGGTAAGTAGAATTGATCGGCTTCTTGCCAAAGCGCAGGTGGGAGACAGTGAGCGAACCCGATTTCTTTGAATCATATACAAAGTATCCCTGGATATAATTATCCGTCTTCTGACCGATGATCTTGATCGAGTTCTTGTTTGCACTCACGGTACCGTCAGCACCTAAACCAAAGAAGAGGCCGCGGAAAAGGTGTTGTTTATCGAGGCTGAAGTGTTTATCGTATTCAAGGCTGAGGTGTGTAACGTCGTCGTTGATGCCGAGCGTGAAATGGTTGAGCGGGTATTTACGGTTCATCTGATTGAATACCGCTATTACCATCGCCGGTGTAAACTCTTTGGAGGACAATCCGTATCGTCCCCCGATGATACGAACGTCGTGCCGTCCGAACTGGCTGAAAGCGCTCACCACATCCATGTAAAGGGGTTCACCGAGGCCGTTTGAATCCTTACAACGGTCCAAGACAGCGATGGTGGTGACGGACTTCGGAATCGCTTCCATAAAATCCTTCATAGAGAACGGGCGGTAGAGCCGGATCCTGATCATGCCTACCCGTTCACCGTCCCTGTTCAGGTAATCTACGGTCTCCTGGACG
>JAJTCI010000005.1 GCA_021323155.1 Chitinophagaceae bacterium
CCAGCACCGCGATGGTGATCCATGGATATTCTTTCAGTTTCCGCTTCTGTTTTCTTTTCTTTTTTGCAGCTACCTGCTTGTGCAGCTGCCTGTTCAATTCCTCCACGTACTGGTCGATGGACTTCTTATCGCGCACCTGCTGCAAGCCGTCCATGGCGTCGCTCACAAACTCAGAATCGGCTATCTGCCGTTCCACTTTGTGCTGATCTTCACCGGAAAGTCCTCCTTGAACATACCGAAGCAGCTCATCACCTTTCAGGTCATCATCGTCACTCAATATGTCTTTAATGTCTGCCACTTGGATGATTCATTTTTTTCTCGACAAGATTTTTCAGGTTTCGTTTACCATTCTGGATATAACTCTTCACCTGTAACGGTGTGTAACCCGTGATTCCCGATATTTCCTGGTAACTTTTTTTCTCCAGGTAGAATAAAGTTACACAGGTTTTCTGCTCTTCATTCAGCTCCTGCAGGCAGCCTTCCATCACGCTCAGTACCTTATCCTTATCAACATGGTCCTGCGTCGCAATTTCTTCAGCAGGCACCTGCACACGGTCAATGTCAACGTTTACGTTTTTATCGCGCAGCCTCATCAGGCAATGGTTACGGGCCACCATATAGAGCCAGCTTTTGAAGTAAGAGACGCGGTATTTATGTAACTCGGTGATCGACTTCAGGAATATCTGCTGTACGCAGTCTTTTGCTTCTTCTTCATTCTTCAGGTATTTCATGCATACACCAAATAATAACAAAGTGTATCGCTGCAGGAGGATGCCAAGCCAGTCGTTATTTCCATCGGCATGGAATTTTTCGAGTAGCTCCTGGTCTGTGATATCTGAATAACGGTTGCCCAACGGGTGTAAAATAATAATTTTTTAGCTGCGGGGTCACGGCGTTCACGGGAATGGCGATTTAGATCCTTGGCTTGGCTGGCTCGACTGTTTTTCCTAAGTTTAAAATAAAAATGCGCTCCCTCCTGTTATTCGTACTCCTCTTAGGAACCACTATCGCCTCCAGCCAGTCCTACTCGAATAAGAACCTCTGTTTGGGTGTTAAAAAGATCGTATCAAGCCTTACCAAAAAAGGCGATTGGCTCAGCAGCGCCAAGGGCAAAAAGATCAACCCTGTATTCATGAGCGCCACTACCTATAACAGTAAGATCTATTTTAACGAGGCACTGGAAAATGTCGTGGTGGTTTGGCGAAATGACACAGTATTACAAAAAGGTGATTATTATTTTACTGCCACCTTTGCCCGCGCTAAGAGTTTTGATTCATTACATACCCAATTCTCAGAGCTGTCCAAATCCCTGAAGGCCTGTTACCCGAAAGCCACCGTTGAAGAGGATTTCTCCAACCGGTATGCGGATGGCGACGGATACCTGACACTGAGATTAGGCGAGCTCAAGATCAGCCTGGACATGTATGCCAACAGCAACGTAGCAGATGACAAAGTAATACTACTCACTATAATGGCGCGGTAATCATTAAAAGCAACCTGGACCGGGCGGCGATTTACTGCTGATCAAATGCGCCTGGATCGCCTAACCGGCGGTTGCTGTAGTTGCACACCCTTAGTTAACAAAGCATACTGAAAAATAAAATGTGTGATTGCTTTTTTCGTCCTATATTTGCCCTGTTAAATTGAGTTTTTTGCATCTGGTTATTAGAACGATTTTATCTGCTACGCATTTTCTGCTAAGAGTTAGTCTTCTGTCCACTGCGGGTTCTCAAGATCTTTTAAAAATTAATGTAAACGAAGAACATGAACATTTATGTTTCTAACTTAAGCTTCAACGTACAGGATGAAGACTTAAGAGAATTTTTTGCAGAGTACGGAGAAGTTACATCTGCTAAGGTTATCACTGACAAATTCACTAATCGCAGCCGTGGTTTCGGTTTCGTAGAAATGGCTGATGACGAAGCTGCCCGCAAAGCAATCGCTGAATTAAACGGCGGTGTTGTTGAAGGCAGGACCATCAACGTTACTGAAGCAAAACCTCGTGAAGAAAGACCCAACACCGGTGGCACTGGTGGCGGTGGCTACAAGAAGCGTTCTTTCTCTAACGACAGGAACAGCGGTGGTGGTAGCAGGTGGTAATACTTGTTACAACAACTTATAAAGGGAGCATTCGCTCCCTTTTTTATTTAAGATACCTACCACTGAAAAGGTGGGCATTTTATTCTTCTGAGATCGCCAATACATCCTGAATGAAACGTTCCAGGTTCTCTACACTCACCGCTTCCTCGAATAAATGATTGTTCACCAGGATGGCTGGAACATCACGGATGCCTTTACCCAGGGCCCCCATCAGGTCGCCCCGCACCTGCCATGCATATCGCCCGTTCACCAGCTCGTCAAAGAATTTCATGCTGCTTATGCCCGCTTCTTTTGCATATTTTTTCAGGCTGATCAAACCCAGTTGCTTCCGGTGGTAAAACATCAGGTTATGCAGTTCCCAAAGCTTGCCTTCCTGTGAAGCCGCTACCGCAGCTTCCGCCGCCTTCATCGCTTTCTGGTGCCTGTTGCTCAGGGGGAAATGACGAATGTTCAGTCGCACCCTCCCAGGGGTTATTTCATAAACAGCTTTCACCACCTCGTTGGCCGCCGCGCAGGCAAGGCTCTCGTAATCCACGTAGAAAGTGATAGTGACCGGCGCGTTCTTATTGCCGATAAATACGTCTCCCGGTTCAATGATTTCTTTGCCTTTCGATATTGCCATTCCCGCTTGCTTTAATTATGCCATCAATCAACCCCCGCTATCCACGCGCTTACTTCAACTCACAGGTCCCTGAACATCGTTCCTGAACACCACCACCCCATCGAATACATCCACCAGCACCGGGTGATTCTTATCCACCTCCCCCGCCAGTATCTTTTTACTCAGCTGGTTGACAATTTGTTTCTGGATCAGACGTTTTAACGGCCTGGCACCAAATTGCGGATCATAGCCATTTTCCACCAGGTAATCCAACAGGTACTCGCTGAATTCCAGTTGCACATTGCTTTGTTGCAACATCGCCTTCAACTGGTTCAACTGTATATTGATAATACCCCTGATCTCGTTTTTCATCAACGGTTGGAACATGATCACTTCATCCACCCGGTTGAGAAACTCCGGTCGGATCGTCTGGCGCAGGAGGGTCATCACCTCGTTCCTGGCTGCGTCAACCACTTCTTCCAGGTTTTTCTCGCTCACATTTTCAAATCGTTCCTGGATGATATGACTCCCGATGTTGCTGGTCATAATAATGATGGTGTTTTTGAAATTCACCACGCGTCCTTTATTATCGGTAAGCCGGCCATCATCCAGCACCTGCAACAGTACGTTCCACACATCGGGATTTGCCTTCTCGATCTCATCCAGCAATACCACGCTGTAAGGTTTCCTTCTTACAGCTTCCGTCAGCTGGCCACCTTCATCGTATCCCACGTAACCGGGGGGCGCTCCTACCAGCCTCGATACGGTATGTTTCTCCTGGTATTCACTCATGTCGATACGCGTCATCATGCTTTCATCATCAAAGAGAAACTCTGCCAGCGCTTTCGCGAGCTCCGTCTTACCCACACCCGTGGTACCGAGGAAAATAAATGAACCGATCGGCTTACGCGGATCACTCAGGCCCGCCCTGCTCCGGCGAATGGCATCCGCTACAGCTGTGATTGCTTCATGTTGCCCAACCACTCTCTGGTGGAGGTGATCCTCCAGGTGTAGCAGCTTCTCCTTTTCGCTCTGCAACATCCGGGTCACCGGGATACCGGTTGCCTTTGCCACGTTCTCAGCGATGTCCTCCGCGTCTACTTCTTCTTTCAGCAATCTTTTCTCGCTGATCTGGGCAAGTTCGGTGGTCATATCCCCGATGATCTTCTCCTGTTCCTTGATCCTGCCATATCGGATCTCTGCTACCTGTCCGTAATCACCCTCCCGCTCTGCACGTTCCGCCGCCTGCTTCAGGTTCTCGATCTCGGCTTTGGCATTCTGCACTTTCTCTACCAGTTCCTTTTCCTGTTGCCACTTGGCCTTATACGTATCCCGTTCCACCATCAGGTTACTGATGATCGTATTCAGTTCATTTAATTTTTCATCATCATTCTCTCTTTTAATGGCTTCACGCTCTATCTCCAGCTGCCGGACCCTTCGCTCCAGTTCATCCAGCTCTTCCGGCATGGAATTCATCTCCAGGCGAAGCTTGGCGGCGCTTTCGTCAATCAGGTCGATCGCCTTATCCGGCAGGAACCGGTCCGTCACATAACGATTGGATAATTCCACCGCTGCGATGATCGCTTCATCGCGGATGCGCACATGGTGGTGTGACTCATATCGGTCTTTCAAACCACGTAGTATCGAGATGGCGTCCTCTACGGTGGGCTCGTCCACCATCACCTTCTGGAAACGGCGCTCCAGCGCCTTATCCTTTTCAAAATATTTCTGGTACTCGTTCAGCGTGGTAGCCCCAATTGCCCGCAGTTCACCCCTTGCCAGTGCGGGTTTCAGGATGTTGGCGGCATCCATCGCGCCCTCGCCACCGCCCGCGCCAACCAGCGTATGGATCTCGTCGATGAACAGGATGATCTCTCCCTCGCTCTTCGCTACTTCGTTGATCACCGCTTTTAATCGTTCTTCGAATTCCCCTTTGTATTTCGCTCCCGCGATAAGCTGCCCCATGTCGAGGGCGAAAATGATCTTGCTCTTAAGGTTCTCCGGTACGTCACCGTTAACGATCCGCATGGCAAGGCCTTCAGCGATCGCTGTCTTACCAACCCCCGGCTCACCGACAAGTATCGGGTTGTTCTTAGAACGGCGGGAAAGGATATGCAATGTCCTCCGGATCTCCTCGTCACGACCGATCACCGGGTCCAGCTTGCCATTCCGGGCCAGCTCGATCAGGTTCTTCGAATATTTTTGAAGTGCATTGTATTGCTGCGACTGTGTCTGCGAGTTCACGGTAGACCCTTTGCGCAGGTCTTTCACCGCTGCCACCATCCCTTTTTCAGTAAGCCCGGCGTCCTTCAGGAGCTTGGCGGCATCGTCCGTGCCCTGCAGCAAACCGACCATCAGGTGCTCGGGATTCACGAATTCGTCACCAAACGTTTTCAGCGTCGCATTCGCACGTAACAAAGCGTTGTTCAGTTCGCGGCTGATTACCTGCGCGGCCTCACCCGACGTTTTGGGAAGTTTATTCATAGCCTCGTCCACTTTCCCTTCCACGTATTGTACGTTCACATTGTTTTTCTTGAGCAGGAACTCAACGGGAGAATCCTCGTCTGCAAGCAACGCTTTCAACAGGTGGCTGGTCTCGATATTCGGACTGCCCGCGTTGAACGCAAGTTGTTGCGCGGCCTGGATGGTCTCCTGCGCCTTGATGGTATAATTGTTCATGTTCATAGTAGATCTTTTTTGTTCTGAGCGTTGTTAGCCTGCTACAACTCCTGATGAGTCACGGGCTGATGGATGCCTATGCGCAAAAGCCTGTCCAACCCCCTGATCGCAGAAGCAATGTCAGTCTTAACAAAGTTTAACTGCATCAAAGTCAGTGCCGTAGCCAGATTCCTGCTATTATTTCAGGCGGGCATGGGAAAATAGACGCTCGGAGTTGAGGGTGCACGGGGCAGCCACATCTGGATGCAATTCCTTAAGGACTTAGCTAGCGGCCTCGTATGAAGTGGTTTAATCTTTCTTAACCAGGACTATTTTGCCGCGGTCTGCGCGGTAGATGTCCTCAAGAAATTTTGAATAGTCTTTGAATAGGGACGGAGGATATGTTCCGGCGAATCGCTCGTTCACCCGTACGACGTTTATGGTGGTTGCTGTGGCTTTAAAACTAATACTGTATTTGCCCCATGATGCCTGCACGGTTACATCCTTTGGCATCGCTTCCACCGAATATCCCGAAGGTATCCGGATGGCAACGCTATCCACGTCTCTGTAAGAACGGGCCTGCCGGATGTTGAACTTGCGTGGTTTATCGGTTGATAACTTACCGCCGCCTTTGTTCAGGAGATTAGGCACGATAAAGATCCTTTTACCGGTTACTGACGCATAACTCTGGGCCTGTAAAGTGAGTCTTTCCTCCATCGAAGGGATCGCGCCGGTATGTTCCGTATAGGCTGACGCCGTTATCTGGTAAGTAGGCAAATCAAACATACCATTCAGGTATTCCTCACGCTGTTCCTTTGTGGCGGTATGGATCAACGAGTGTTGAACCTCCTGCTGTTCACCTGTATAATACGTAGTGATTTTAGCGGTAAGATTCCCTTCTAAGTCAATTTCTCCCTCTACGCTTCGAACCTGGAGATTGTCCGTTGCATGATATCTGGGTGTACTTACAATATGACCTCCGCTCTCATTAATAAGCACGGCTTTCCTGTTACCGGTCGATCTGCCCATATAACCCGTAGACCGGGTGGGGTCAGTACACTCCAGCCAGATAGTGTCTTTTCCAAGGGGCACACAGGCCACGACATGATTGAACTGGCTCGACGGAAAACTCTCATCCAGCAGCGGCTCATCCTCTCCTGATTGAATTTCCACATAGTAACCTTTGATATTCGCCTCCCTCAACAAGGCAACGGTATAATTGGACAGCGCCTTGCAATCGCCATATCGTTTCGCCGCAACATATTTTGCCTCGAACGGCTGCCACCCACCAATTCCAAGCTGTATGCTGACATACCGGGTATTCTTTTGCATGTAATTATACACCGCCTGCACCTTTTCCATATCAGATTTCAAGTCCTGCGTCAGCAACCTGATGTCTTGCTTTACATTATCGGGAAGTTCATCTCTTCCCTGGAGCAGGCGATAAATATATTTACCATATTCCTCCCAGGTGGCCATGTTTCCCTCGTAACCGGAAGCCTTAAACTGGGAAGGCGCTAACAGGACGGAAGGCGTAACATCCTCCCAGATAGGCATCAACGGCTCCGGGATTACCGGGGTAACATTTCGAATCTCCCACGTAAGTGTTTTTTTGCCATCTTTTTCAGTAACTACCGGCTTATCCTGGAAATTCACCTGTTTGAACCGGATAGTTACATCCGCGCTATTGATGATCGTCAGTTTACTATATTCCACGCCGACAAAACTGCCATTCACCGGGCGCCAGACCGGCAACCCCAGTATACCATCCGCTTCAGATTCTACCTCATATTCTACGGTAAAAGGGAACTCCCGGTATTGAAAATCGTGAACCTTGTACCTGGTGTCGGTCATAAGGCTGGACCCATCGTTGCTGCTCACATCATTGATATCTTTCTTTTTGACCGATTTCAGTCGCTTGCCCGCTGCATCGAACAGCACGCCATCAATTGAACCGATCTCCCTGAATTCGTTATAATAATCCTGAAAGAGCGAATAAGGCAGGCCATCTTTATTCAATATTGTATAAGCGAACTTGCGATAGAACTTCGCCCGCCCGGCAGATTTTTGTTCAACACGCAGCTCTTCAAATCGTTTCACAATGTTCGCACCCTGCTTCACCGAGTCCGGTATCAATTTCACATCATAGTTCTGACTGGAACCTTGAACGGCAAGCGCAAGCGCCAACACCAAAATGAATGTTCTCATAGCTTACTTCTTTTTCAGCACGATCTGTTCTCCGTGCTTCTTCACAATAAAAGCAAAAAACTCACGTAGTGTTTCATAATCCTCCGGGTCGAACGTTGACCGGTTCAACGTAATCTTCGAACGCAGGCGGATGTTCTTCCCGTCACTGGAGATCAGGTATTCGAACATCCCTTCATCCTCGTTGAGCAGGATTCGGGCGGATTTTGGCAGCTCATCTACCACGTACCCTTCCGGTATTTCCATGTCCAATACGTAGATCTCCTGCATCGTATAAGGCATTTCCACCGGGTAATACCGTTTCGCCGACTTGAACGGGTTGTCCTTGGTCGCCTCTGAAAGCATGGGACTGATATAAAGGATATCTTCATCCACCGAGAATTCAAAATCGTATTTCAAAACCACCGGTTGCTCGTAAGTGGCGAGGTTCTCTGTCTGCGTGTTTTTGATATTGAGATCGAAAGGATAAGCTTTCTTTAATTCTTTGAAATATTCCTCACTGCTTTGCTTTGCTAATTTATGCCGGAGAGAATAAGATCCGTATTGACCAAGGTTGGACGTATAACTTCCCACAAGGTTCTTCTTGTCCTCGGAGTTCATGATAAACACGGAGGTAATCGCGGTTTCTTTTAATGAATCGGGTGACAACTGTACCAGTTCCGGGCTCACATCAATGATGCGTGCGCCGCCATTATAACAACGTAGCGGCAGCTTTCCAAAACCCAACTTTGGATCTGAAGCATCCAGCAATACGTGACGGTCGCCAACCTTCGCACGTACGATCACGTAATTCAGTCTTTCCATAACGGGATACGTCTCGTAGGCCTTGCCATTGGCTCGGGTACTCAACAGCAAAGGCTGCACTTCGAAGCCGGCCTTCTTCATCATCGCTGCAAGCAACAGGTTCACATCAGACACCGCCCCCTTTTTTGTTTCAAATACTTTTTTCAGGGACTGTGTCAGGTATTTCGCGCTATGATCTGTACACGTGAAATTATCTCTCACGTACTCAAATAACCTCTGCGCCTTTTCAATATCATTACTTGCTGGAGCAGTCACCTTTTTTACATCGTCCGCGAGCCAGCCGTTATTCTCCGTAAGGCCCTTTCCAAAGTCCTCATCCTTCATCAGTACCTCAGCTACTTGCAACCAATTTCTCATGATTGGTTTCGGCGCCGCATTCGGGTAATGGAGCGACGACAATTGGAACCCCACGCGCGCCACGTGGTTCTCGAGCGTGGTGGTGAAATTCTCCTCTTTCAGGGCAGGTATATTCTCCATTGCCCAGGTGGTATGATAAACATCGAAATTAAAGCTGGCATTCTCCCCCCGGCCTGCTGCCGTAGAAGCTGGTACATAAATACTGTAATTCTGGTTGGTGACTTCCGACTTCTCTACCGCGAAAGGGAAATACCCCTGCTTCAGGATAACGAAGTTATACAGCGACGGAACCCGCACGTCATACTCGCTCCATAGAACGGGATGCTCGCCCTGGAAATCCCAATTATGAAGGTCATTGGTGAATGGCGAAGAGATGGAATAGCTGAACTCAATGATACACCCCTCCTTCAGGTTCGGGAATGTGAACTTCTGCACCTGGTAATTCTGCGACACCTTATCCTTGAAAATAGATCCCTTGTCCACCTTTGTCACCTCCACTTTGCCATTCTCCAGGGTATACGTATTGGCCTCTATCTTTTCGAGGATCTCTTCTGCGCCCTGCATTTTTAATACCGGTATCTCCACCGTTGCCGCGTCAAACCCATTCTTATTCATCAGGCGGATGCGCTGGTGGAACTTATAAATTATGCTGAAGCCGCCCCGCAGGTCGGTTCCATATTCCGCCTTCCCTATATCGAATAAAACAACAGCATTGGCACTGCTGTCTATTGCGTACGCGGAAGGGGCGAAATCTTCCGGCTTCACGTTTCCGAACTTTGTATCAGGCCGGCTGGCCGACTGGGCGAATGCGCTCGTAGTCGCAATCAACACAAGCAGTAATAAGCTTAGGTTTCTCATGTAGCATCGTTTAATAAAAAAGTTAAACAACAAGGGTATCTTAAATATAACACTAGTTTTGAAAAATTCAAATGACCGCACGGGCACATACTGATCTTATCAAAAAAATGGCGGCGGAGCTGGGCTTCGACCACTGTGGAATCGCCAAAGCTAAACAACTGGATGATGATGCCAAAAGACTTGAATCATGGCTCACCAATGCTTTTCATGGCAGCATGAAATACATGGAGAATTATTTTGATCTGAGGGTGGATCCCCGTAAGATCGTCCCCGGCGCAAAGTCCGTCATCACCCTGCTGAAAAATTATTATCCCGGCGCGCAACAACAGTCTAGCACTTACAAAGTGTCCAAATACGCCTGGGGCAAAGACTACCACGAAGTCATCCGGCAACAACTGCGCACCCTGCTGCACCGCTTAACAGAGAACATCGGCGAAGTGCATGGACGTGGATTTGTTGATTCGGCACCCGTCCTTGAGCGAAGCTGGGCACAGCAAAGTGGGTTGGGCTGGATCGGCAAGAACGGGAATATGATCACCAGGCAATCGGGCTCATTCTTTTTCATCGCCACTTTGATTGTAGACCTGGAACTGGAATACGATGATCCTTTTGCGAAAGATTATTGCGGCACCTGCACGCGTTGCATCGATGCGTGTCCCACCAACGCCATTATGGACAACAAGATCGTGAACGGCAGCAAGTGTATTTCTTATTATACGATAGAGCTGAAAGACGCCCTGATTCCCGAAGACCAAAAGGGGAAATTCGCCGACTGGATGTTTGGTTGTGATGTCTGCCAGGACGTATGCCCCTGGAACCGCTTCAGCAAACCCACAACCGAGATAGAATTCACACCCATCCCTGAAATTCTCAATTTCTCCACGAAAGAATGGGAAGAGATGTCGGAGGATACATTTCGAAGGATATTCAAAGACTCGCCAATGAAGCGAAGCAAATGGCAGGGCATCAGCCGGAATATTAAGTTTCTCCAGTCCGATGACCTGCCAAATGATTAAAAGCTGATCCCGAACCCGATACTGAGGCGGTTGAGCCTGTACACCGCGGTTTTCTCAGTCGGCGCCGGCGGTAAAGGGCCGGGCTCCCAAATGAACTCACTATACTTTTCCGTAATAGATTTATAATTCCAGGCGGCATTGATCGTGAACGATGTTTTTCGATGGGCATTGAATACCACGCCCGCCCCCGCCTTACAAACAAAGCCATTTCTGAAGTTCGATGGCGTTTCGCCCCACCAGGTGATTCGTTCCATTTGTTGTGCACCAGTGGGCCAGGCGATGTCGACACCAGTCCCGGCTACGACAAACGCACGGTTATCGCCTTTTCCCAATTGCTTGCGGAACTCAGCGATCACCGGGATCGTACGGAACCTGTAATAATCGATGCCAGCGCCAAGCCCCACGAACCATCCGTTCCACGTGACGCCATGGCTGGTGCTGATATAAGCATTCGTCTGGTAACCGCCATTGACCAGCCCGCCCTCGGCGTTGCCTTTGTAACTGAACTTTTTTTGCTGCGCGGTTACAAGGCTGACAAACAGAACCGCGACTATAAGTAATACATATTTTTTCATATCAGCGCGCGGTTAATATCTGGCCCTTGATCTTAATGTCAGACAGGTTGCTGTAATCGATAAGGAAAAGTCCCTCTTTCGCCACCGTGATAGCGATATTATTCATTGCGATCACGTCGAAGGTCTCCATACCGGTGAATGTTTTCAAGGTGGTGATATTGTTCACATTCTGCGCGTTCAACACCTTAAGGCCGGCCGTGCCGTCACAAAGGAATATATGGTCCCCATCTTTCGACAAACCATGCGGGTTCGTGAACTGGTAGGTCTTCAACAGCGTCGGCGCACTGATGTTGGTGATGTTAACGATATCCATCTGGTTGTTCTGGCTCATGCAGGGTGTTCCCGAACGAAGCGTTACATACGCGTAGTTATCATCCACCACCACAGGGTCACAGGCCCTGGCGTGTGAGAACATGCCGGTCTTCACCGGGTTATCCGGGCTAGTTACATTGAATATATGCATGCCACTTCTCGAACCAAGGAACAACTTGTCTTTGAACGGGTAAATGGTTTCAATGTCGCCGGCACCCGGGAAAACCTGCTTGACGAACGACGGATCGGCGGAATTCACCGTATTAAATACTTTTAACTCGAACTCCGAAACGGTATACAAACGGTCGTTCATCAACGCAAATCTTGCCATCGAGCCTGCCACACCGGCCGAGCCGCCACCACCACCTCCTCCGCCACCTGCACTCGTCAGCGGGCCACCTGAGAATAATACCTTTTCCATACTCACCCGGTCCGTCCGGCGAATCGTCGTATCAACCTTGATCCAATCCACCACCACCATGTTCGTATCGGGAGGAAAATGACGCTGCGGGAAAACCTTGTCGTCAAAATTCACCGCCACTACATTAAGCGGGTTGGAAATATCCAGTGTTACCAGGTCAGTATATTGATCTGCGTAAAGATGGTTGCCATTCACCGCCAGGTCTACATTACCCGGTATCGCGATGAACGCGATATTCGTCGGTTGGGCCGGATTGGAATAATCAATTACATGCACACCCTTTTCTACGTCATTCAGGAAAATATAATTCCCTTTCACGAACAACTTGCCGGGGTTACGCACAGGCTGCGGCAACGCGCTCTTGATATCGGCACGCACTTCCGCCTTAGTACGATAAACTGGGCGGTAGAATGAGTACTTTTCTAATACCACGTCCCTGAAACAGCCCGGCAATACCGCTGACAAGACAATCGCCAGGGTAAGAACAGAAAATATCTTAATTCTCATAATAAGAAGTTTAGAAAGCTGACCGCAGTTGTTTAAGTACCGTTGCATTCACTTAAAAAAATATGTTGCACTGATACCAAATGATGAAAGATGTTTGTTACCCGCCGACCCCTGGTTCCCGGATGCGCGTATTCCATAACGCAGGTAGGGGGACAACTGGAACATGCCGGGTTGCTTCGTATAAAAGTTCACGGGCAGCGAAAGGCCGATATGTGGTTGCCAGGTACGGTAAGAACCGGTCGCATCCATGCTCATATTGGCTGACGAAGCATTGCCGTTCTGGATAGATTCATTGCGACGAGTTTTGGCACCGATCACGAAAAGATTATCGAATGAAGCACCTAACCCCAGTTTCATCGATCGGTTTCCATACAGTTTCACAGACATGCCTGTAGACACATCCAGTATATGCAGCGAATAACGGTCCGTCGATTTATACCACGGAAGAGAGATCAAGCCGGATGTGGCCATGGAGTCTTTAACCCTTTCAGTGACTGCAGAAAATGACTGGTGCTGGTAACCGAGGCTTGCGCGTAATGTAAAGTGCTTTAGCATGTCTCTCTCAGCCACCAATCCTACACCATACAATAAACCCTGCTTCACATGGCTTGACTGGCGGATAGTTGAGCCGATACCTGAAGTAGGTCCCGATCCGGACCCTGCACTGAAATTCTCCATCGATTTCGTCATACTGATCAGCGGGTCTGATTTACCTGCGAGCCCCAATTGCACTGTTACCCCCAAACGCCAGGCACTTTTGGCCCGCACCTTTACCGGCATCGTTGTAGCCGCCAAAGTCGAATCCATCGGGGCCAAAGGCTTCGCAACCGAGCTGCTGTCAACTTGTGCAACCTGCACCGGCGCGTCTTCATGCACAACAGGGGGAACATTCACTACTACATCGGCACCACCGCCATCGTTCTCCTGGTTTGAGTGTGACGCACCAGTCGCAACCTGCGGCGATTGCTGCTGAACTTTCTTTCTGGACTTTGTACTGGAAATGAAATCTCCCTTGTTGCCAGGTCCCTGGCTCAACACCATGGTGCCGTATACCTTCTTCTGCGATTTCGTTGCCGTGATCAAAACAGGCGCAACCGGTGATTGCTCCGTTTGCGCACCTGTTGTATTTACTTCACCCACTTTTGCTTCCTTCACCGTCTTTGGTGTTTCGATAGTGCCCACCACTGGTTCCGCTTTCTTTGTTGGGCCATCTCCATTGAGAAAATAGACCAACCCGCCACCGGCCAGTACCACCGGCAACAGCCACCAGAAAACAAAACGCTTCCTGCGCTTCTCGGGCCTGATCTCTTTCCGCACCTGTTGCCACACCGCATCGTGGGGCTCCAATTGCACCTCGTCCAACAGGCTTTTTATCTGTGATTCGAACTTTTCAGACATAATTCATTTTTTTAGATTCCTTCGGGAACTGCTCGATCCAGCTGATCAGCAGGTTGCGCGCACGCATGTACTGCGACCTGCTGGTGCTCTCATTGATGCCGAGTATCTTCCCGATTTCTACATGGGAATATCCTTCAATTGCATAAAGATTAAATATGGCCTGGTAGCCGGCCGGTAATTGCCGCACCATCTGGATGATCTCTTTGGCCTCCAGCGTGATTACCGGGTTCGCATCGCTCACCGGGTGCATGTACTCTTCTTTAATGATCAATTCATCGCGGTAGGCCTGGTGCTTCTTTAGAAAGTTCAGCGCCGCGTTCACCATGATCCGCCTGATCCACGCACCCAGCTCACCTTCTCCTTTGTACTGGTGAAGGCTCCTGAACACACGGATAAACCCTTCCTGTAATACGTCCTCCGCGTCTTCAACCGATTTCGTGTAACGGTAGCAAACCCCAAGCATCTGTTTCGCATAAGCATCATACAGTTGCTTTTGCGCTGCTTCTTTGCCCTTCAGGCAGGCTTCTATGAGTTGGCGGGTATCCATTTCGGCATGAGGTTGACAACGGCATCGCGGCCACCGTTGCACTGCGGTAAAAATAATTGCTGGCTAACGCGCCTCCAGCAGCGCTTTCAGGTTGCCCAGGCTCTTTTCCATGGCGCCACCCCAGATCTCGTCCTTAGTGATCGATGCGAGCTTTTCCCAGGGATACCATTTTATCTTCTGCTCCACCTGCCATTGGATGGTAATCACAGAATCGGGAAGGTGATGATCAATGATGTGAAAGGTCGACTGCATGTCAGCCTTACCCTTCCAGGCAGTAACGTATGAGGAATCAGTTGCATGTTCCGCGGTGATCTTAGTGCCTGCCATGTCAAGTGTATTGTTCGCGCTGTCAAAACTGGCCTTGGCCGGTGTGCCACCCGCGTCGGTAAACCATCCAGGCCACTTATCCAGGTGGAAGACCTGTTCCCTGATGTTGCCAGTATGGGTTCTCACGTCAATTGCTCTCGAAACGAGCACGTTGGAAGGCAATAACGAAGTGATCGCCGTAACAATGACGAAAATTACGATCACGCTGATCACAGCAAGTTTCAGGAGACGCATCGGGGATATTTGCCGCGAAATTACAGGAGGCCCCTCACTCCCATTTAAAAACTTTCACTGCCACCAGGTACACCAGGAAACCCCATCCCGCCAGGATGCCGATCTCCTTCCAGCAGGATAAAAGCCCGGTACCCTCGAATGCCACCTTCCGCAGGGCGTCATTCAGCGCAGTGAGCGGGAGATAACTTACGATGGTTTGCATGCCTGCAGGCAATGCGGTCTTAGGGAAGAACGTCCCGGACAGGAAATACTGTGGGAACATGAACAGGTTCGCATAGATCGGTATCACGTTCTGGTTCTTCGCGATGCCGCTGATCACGAATCCGAATCCCATGAACACCACCAGCCCCACGAAACTCAGCAGCATCATATTCAGAAAAGTAACGAACCCGTTCGCCAGTGTGAAGTCATATGCGAAATACCCGAACGCGATCAGCACCACCACCGTCGTCAACTGGAAGATCACTCTTGCAATACCTTCTCCTAAAAGTATATACGTGCGGCGGATAGGCGTGGAATACAATCTTTTCAACACCAGCGTCTCCTTCAGTGAAAAGAAAGAGAACGCGATACCGAAGATCGCCGCGCCGATCAGTGAGAAACCGATCATACCCGGCAAAAGAAAATCCATATACTTGTATTCGCGACCGGGAACCATCTGCATGCTGGTATAACCAACCGATGGTCGTGTAGGATACCGTTCTTTGTCCACATCCAGTATCACCTTTTCAATCGCGGTCTTTAGGGCCTCGTAATCTTTCATACTGGCCGAAGATGTGATGAGTTGCACGTTGAACCTTTTTTCCGTACTGTCTTCAACCAGTGCAACGGGTATCACTTTGATCTTGGCTGTGATGCGACCTTTAGATAAGAGTTCGTTGATCTCCTCCGTTGTTCCTTCTTCAAAATCCAGTAATTGTGACTCGCGGATCTTGCTGTAAACGGCGTTGGCGGTATCGGTGTTTTCATCGAAAGCCACGTCAATGCTCACGGGTCTGCTACGGCTGAGTGATCCGAAGATCATGATCAATACGATGGGAAAGAATAGACTGAAGAAAACCGCCTGCATACTCCGGAATGCGGAACGTAAACTGGCCCGCATGATCGCCAGCATCGCGGTGAGCTGGCTGTATTTTTTGCTCATAAGCGTTGTTCGGCGACAAATCTATAATATATCGCTGCATCTTGAGCAACTGGAATGAGTTATGTTTGGACCCTGTTCATAAACTACAAACAGTGCTCACAGCTTATTTACTCATCGGTGGCAACCTGGGCGACAGGCCGCAAAACCTTCAACGTGCGGCGGAACTCGTGGAATCAGGTTGCGGCGACATCATCGCTGTTTCGGCTGTGTACGAAACCGCCGCCTGGGGATTCAGCGAGCAGCCGGCATTCCTCAACCAGGTGCTCGTGTTGCATACGCTCATCCCCCCACTGGAACTCATGGAGAAACTCCTTTCCATTGAATTGGAAATGGGACGTGTGCGCGGGGAAAAACTCGGGCCGAGGATCATCGACATCGACATCCTGTTGATAGATGGAATGGTGATGGAAACGGACACCCTGACCATACCGCACCCCTCGTTACACCTGCGAAGATTCGCGCTCGAACCGCTTGCTGAAGTGGCGGCCCACGTAAATCATCCGGTATTTCAGAAAACCATCGCCGAGTTATTAACCGATTGTCCAGATACATTGGGGGTCACGAAAATTTCCTGACCCTTCCTTGACTGTCAATTTTATTTTTGGCGCGCAATGCAGTACCATTTTATAACGGTAGAAGGGAATATCGGTGCGGGGAAAACAACACTGGCACACCTGCTGGCCAAACATTTCAACGCGCGGCTGATACTGGAGGAATTCGCCGACAATCCCTTCCTGCCTAAATTCTATGAGAAACCAGACCAATACGCGTTCCCACTGGAACTGTTCTTCATGGCCGAGCGATACAAGCAGTTAAAGGATATGATCCACACCAAGGACCTCTTCCAGAGTGTGACCGTTTCCGATTACCTTTTTACCAAATGCCTGCTGTTTGCGAAAGTGAACCTGCCGGATGAAGAATTCCGCCTCTACCAGAAACTATTCGACATCATTCACCAGCAGCTCGTATTCCCAGAGATACTCATCTACCTGCACGCGCCTGTTCAAAAGCTCCAGGCCAATATCAAAAAACGCAACAGGGAATACGAACAACAAATTGCCGACGAGTACCTTTTCAATATACAGGAGACCTACACCAGCTATATCAAGCAGCATAACATAAAGACGATATTTGTGGATGCAAGTAATGCTGACTTCCTCGGGAACGAAAAACACCTCAAAGTGATACTCGACGCGCTCGATAAAGATTATGAAGGTGGGCAGCATTACGTGACGCTTCCTTAACCTTACTGAATGACCACTACGCCACGCCATGATCCTTTTGCCTCTGTAAAGATCATCGAGTTCCGCAACCTCCTGATGGGGCGCTTCCTTTTCATCATGGGACTGCGGATGCTCGGCACGCTCGTTGGCTGGTGGGTATATGAACTCACGAAGGATCCTTTCGCCATCGGGCTCATCGGGCTGAGTGAAGTGATACCCGCGCTTTCTTTTGCGCTGTACGCCGGCCATGTGATCGACCTCAGCGAAAAACGAAGGCTGCTGTTGAAAGGCATGACATTTTATCTGCTCTGCGCGGTAGTGTTATTGGTATTGTCCACCGGCTTCACGTCCAGCTACCTCACCAACCACCAGTTAGCGTATTGCATCTACTTCGTAATATTCTGCACCGGTATCATACGCGCGTTCACCGGCCCTGTGTTTCATACCCTGCTCGCGGCCATCGTCCCAAGACCCATACTCACCAATGCCACCACCTGGAACCAGGGCACCTGGCTCACCGCGTCCGTGTCAGGACACGCGCTCGGCGGCTTCCTCATCGCGGGCATTGGCAACACCGGTACACTGGCGGTCATCGTAGCACTCGTCGTGATCTCGTTTTTCTACATGGTCCTGCTCAAACCAAAACCACCCCTGAACGAGGCTGGCGAAAAAAAGACCTGGAAGAGTATCACCGAAGGGCTCCGTTTCGTGATGCGCACCAAGGAAGTGCTGGGCGCTTTATCGCTCGATCTCTTCGCCGTATTGTTCGGCGGCGCGGTGGCGATGCTGCCGGCCTTCGCTACAGACATCCTGCACGTCGGCTCGCAGGGATTCGGTCTCCTCAATGCCGCGACCGACATGGGCGCCATCGTCAGCGTCATCATGCTCACACTCTTCCCGCTTCGAAAAAAACAAGGTCGCACACTCATGTACGCCGTCGCGGGCTTTGGTATCTGCATCATCGTCTTCGCCTTGTCCGAATGGTTCTGGCTGTCATTCGCCGTACTATTGCTCGGCGGCATCCTCGACGGCTTCAGCGTAGTGATACGCGGCACGATCCTCCAGATGAAAACACCCGACCACATGCGCGGCCGCGTGATGAGCGTGAACTCCATGTTCATTAATTCCAGCAACGAACTCGGCCAGTTCGAGAGTGGCGTCGCCGCACGCATGCTCGGCCTCGTCCCCTCCGTCGTCTTCGGTGGCTGCATGACCCTCTTTATCGTCATCCTCACCTGGATCAAAGCGCCGAGTTTGCGGAAGATGGAGTATTAGAAAATACAGGCGGCCCTTGCCCCTCGCGATGATGCTCAAAAGGACGTAGTACGAAGTGGAGTTTGCTTCGCTTCGCTCGCAATGACGCCCACAATGACGCTCGCAATGACGTACGGGTTACTACGGAGTACCATAGGGGTTAATACGGGGTTTGCTCTCTGGAGCTTCACTAGAGGTTCACTACAGGTTCACTAGAGCTTCACTAGAGCTCTAAGGGAAAACGACATAAATAAGGAGGCTTCGGCTAGGACCGACGCTGTTTTTTCAGCAGCATATCGAGCGCCTTCGTGATGCGCTCCGCGCGGGTGGTGTCTCTTTTTGCTTCGTAGATCCATTGGATGTAAGCTTTCTGTTCGCTCTCTTTTAAAGAGCGAAAAAAGGCACGCGCCGCTGCTTCGAGCTGGAGGCACTCTTCGAACTCGTTGGGTATTTCCAGGGTGGATTCGTCTGGAGCAATAGTGATGGATACGAAGTCGCCGGCCTGCTTTTTTATCTTCCTCCTTATTTCCGCTTTGACCGGAAAGAAGAGCTTGCCGTTCTTCATGGGCATGAGGTTATACTGGCTAAATGGATGGCCGTCTATCGTGCCTTTGACTTTCGTCCAGCCAAAGGCTGCATCCCTTCCATCAGAGATCCGTGGTACTTCGGCGTAGGTCCAACCGCCTTTGCCGGGGTATTTTTTGAGGAGGCATTTGGTTGTGGGCATGGAGTAAAAATAGAGAATTGGTTGATGGTGCAAAGCCGCAAAGATTGTTGGCCAGGCGACCAACAGCGTACCGAAGCGATCGTCATTACTAGCGAAGCGAAGCAAACCCCACAGCCCAATATTTCCGTAACTTCCACCCTCAAACACCACCACATGGAACGCCGCTCTTTCTTAAAACACGGTTCCCTGCTCGCCGGAGCTTCCCTCCTGCTCCAAAAACAAGCGCTCGCTGAATTCTTCCGTCAACCCGCCTGGAAGATCACCATGCTGCGCAACGACGTAGGCGTATTCAGTGAACGCGGCGGCACCATCGCTTTCCTGCTCAATAAAAAAGGTATCGCTGTAGTAGATTCCCAATTCCCCGAACAATCCCAACACCTGGTTGACGAACTGAAGAAACAAAGCGAAAAGCCTTTCAAATACCTCATCAATACACACCACCACCGCGACCACTCTTCCGGCAACATCTCCTTCAAAGGCATCGCGGAACACGTAGTGGGACACGAGAATTGCCTCGCCAATATGAAACGCGTAGCGGAGAAGGACAAGATCGAGGATAAACAATTGTATCCCGATATCACCTTCTCAAATACCTGGAAGAAAAAAATAGGCAAGGAAAAGATCAAAGCGCATTACTTCGGCGCGGCGCACACCAACGGCGACGCCATCATCCATTTCGAACACGCCAACATCGCCCACATGGGTGACCTCATGTTCAACCGCCGCCATCCCGTCATCGATCGTACCTCCGGCGCCAACATACGCAACTGGACTTCCGTACTGCAAAAAACCATTGACACTTTCGACAACGACACGATCTTCGTTTTCGGGCACGCCTTCGATCCCGAAAAGATCACGGGTAATAAACAGGACCTTGCCGCTTTTAAGAACTATTTGGAAAAACTACTTGCTTTCGCCGAAGCGGAACACAAAGCGGGTAAAACAAAAGAAGAATTTATAAAGAACACCGCGATACCGGGCGAAACAGAATGGAAAGGCGACGGCATTTCACGTGCGCTCACCGCCGCGTATGAAGAAGTAAGCACCCCCGTTCCGGTAAAATAATCTTGGTTACCCGCATTGAAATAAGAACACAATGACACCTCTCAAATTTTTCCTCCTGGCGGTATCCTTAATCGTGTTGTGGGCTATTATCGATTCGATCCGGTCCAACTACCGCCGCAGGCGTTACGACAGGAGCACCCGGGCAAAACACAACAAGGATATCGGCGGCATTGGCGACGCGGGTAACACGGCTGCAGGAGGCGCAATGTTGGGCGCACCGTTTATGTTCCACGGGCAATCGGAAACTTCCAACGAAAACCAGTATATTGATCCCGGGACCGGCAACAACCCTGGTGACTGGGGCCCAGGTAGCACGTACGACAGTGGCGGCTACGACAGCGGTGGCGATGGTGGTGGCGGAGATGGTGGTGGTGGTGACTAAGCTATAAAGATTACGCTAACATGAGAACACTTTTAGTGATCCTTTGCCTCACCGGCACCCTTGCCTTAGTTGCCATGCGTTATGACATACGCGGGAAACAAAAAAACATCTGCGATGCGGTCAAACCGGTTCGCCAGCTTACAAAACTAAAATTCGATCCCGCCGATCACGACAAAATAAACAGTAAACAGTTGCGTAAAGTCGACAGCGCGTCCTACGAAGGCATCTTTCCCTACGAGCACGATAACGAAGAGACATACTTCTATGGAAAATTCCGGATCAGCGACAACCGCATGGGCATTGTATGTTTCAACAAGACCCACGAATGCGATCACGAAGTCTATTCCTTCACCCTGCACATTGTCGACAACTGTGCAACTTCGAAAGAATTCATTCACCTCTCCTTTGCCGATGGCCACGACCCCCAGGCCTGGGAAGTCAGCAGTTCACTAAACAAAACGATGGATACGCTAACAGTGAGAGAAGAAAGCACCAGCGAATGGGTAATGGGCGATCCCAACATGCAGGATACCTTGTTCACGACCTTCTATAAGCTGGACTTGAAAAGTAAGAACCTGGATACGGCAGGAAAGAAAAAAACATATAAAATACTAAAACAAGAAAAACCTTAACCGTTATAACAACTTAATTACGCAACGTCCCTACTTTCTAATTTCTTATTTTTTCTTTCTTATTTCTTATTCTCCAGTAACTTTTCCAACACCCCAAACACCGCCGGGCAAAACGTCGCGTTCTTCAACGTCAACTGCTGTCTTTTGATAAACACATCTTCATTGGTATAAGGAAACCTGCTGCAATCAGAAGGACGTACATCATAGATGCTGCAGAAATTATCGCTGCCAAGGAAAGGGCAGGGCGACTGCTTCACAACATAATCACCTTCTTCATCCAGCGCCAGGTAAGTATCGATGAACACCGACTCTTTCACCTTCATGTGTTTGCTGATGCGCTTGATGTCCGGCGTCTTGAACCGCGGCGAGTAATTCTTACAACACGCCGCGCACTTCAAACAATCAACCTTGGAAAAAACCTCGTCGTGCAGCACGGGCAGCCGCTTCAGCACCGCGTTCTTATCGGCCTTCTGCAATAACTGTTTGTACTGCTTTTGGTTATCGATGGCTTTTTTCTGCCAGTTGTGCTCCATTGGGCAAGTGGGTGATTTACTGTAAATTGCGGGCACAAAGATACCTCCAAACAATGGATGCCCTCCGTGAACAATGGTTAATATTGATCTCAACCCCGATCTACTTCGTCATCATTGGGCTGGAGATACTACTCACTCATTTACAGCATCGTAAAGCCTATACGTTTAAAGACACTGCAACCAACGTTTACCTCATGCTGTTAAATGGCGGGCTCGACTTCTTCTTCCGCGTGGTATCGCTCGCCGTGCTGCAATATTGCTTCAACCATTCCGCCTACACCTGGGATAGCGTGGTATTCTACTGGCTGCTGCTCATACTCGCCGAAGACTTCGTTTACTACTGGCTCCACCGTTTCGATCACGAGATCCGGCTGTTCTGGGCGGTGCACGTCACCCACCACAGTTCGGAGAAACTTAACTTCACGGTTGGTTTTCGCTCCTCTGTCTTCCAGCCACTATACCGCTTTATCTACTTTATACCGCTGGCTTACCTCGGTTTCAAACCCATGGACATCCTTTTCGTGTATTCGGCTACGCAGATCTGGGGCATATTTGTACACACCGAGCTGATCAATAAAATGGGATGGCTGGAATATATCCTAATCACACCCTCCCATCACCGCGTGCACCATGCCTCCAACCCGAAATATCTCGACAAGAACATGGGCATGTTCCTCGTGATCTGGGACAAAATGTTCGGCACCTTCCAACCGGAACTACCCGCTGAAGAGTACCAACCCCTCAAATACGGACTTACCAAAAACCTAGAAAAACCCAATGCCGCTACCGTTGTATTCCACGAATGGATCGCAATCGGAAAAGACGTATTCCGTAAAGGGCTGACCTTCAAACAACGCTGGAACTATCTCTTCGGCCCTCCCGGCTGGAGCCACGACGGTAGCCGCCTCACCAGCGAAGAAATGCGCCGGCAGGAATCTGCTTCGGACACAACGGAAACAACGGGGGAAGAAAAAGAAGTGGTCCTAACCCCGGTCTCCTGATTCACGTTTCGCATCACCTTTCAGTTTTCACGTTTCGCAATTCCCACACTCTGGTCGCCTTTTTGAACTATCACCTTCAAATGCGAAGCATGATGAAGTGGATGATTTTACCAGTACTGTTAATATTCTCGACCGTGGCATTCGCGGCGGATGATAGTACAACGGCCCGGCGTGTAGAACCCGCGGCTTCGATATCTGTGAAAAAAGACTCGCG